>JAHKLW010000019.1 GCA_020854815.1 Methanofastidiosum sp.
CTAGCCTTGTTGATCTCTATGCCTTCCCAGTACCTGCCGTCAAACTCCCTTGATTTCTTAAGGCCAAGCTGGGAAAGTCTCCTCCCGAATGACTGCTGGGATATGGTTTCAGCCCTCATGCAGTAGCAGTAGGTCCTGTATGCGCCGTAAAGCTCTCCTGCTGGTGTTTTGGCAATAACACCTACGTTGCACACGTCATCTAAGAAGTCCTTCAATGGATCCATTTCGTCCTTGTATTCGGTGTTTGCGAGGACGACTATCTCTGGAGGATTCAGGCCTTCCGAGAGCCACTTCATGCAGCCAGCGATGGCCCAGTTCAATATCCCAGGGAGCTCCTCGTCAAGCTTTGACTCCAAGGTCTTGTCCCTTTTCTCGTTAGGCACGCGGTAGTTAAATGGGATGGTCATCAATCTTCGCCATATGGCAAAGTCGCTTCCCCGAATCGTAGGCTTGTTGTTTGAGATCATCCAAAGCTTAAACTTAGGGGCAAAGTCAAATATCTCCCCATATAGAAATCTGGCAGTAAGGCCTTCATGGCCAGTCACCCTCTTTATGAAGTCTTCATCTAGGAATTTGCCTTCTGCGATCTCTGATGATCTTACAAATCTGGCTCCTTTGAGCCTTGCAACGTCATTTTTAGGGCCTCCATCAAACTTCTTGTCCATGAAGGTGGAAGGGTCGGCATCCTTGGCATACTCGCCCAGCATCGTCATGATAATGTTTAGAAAAGTGGTCTTACCGTTCTGGCCTAATCCATGAAGAAAGAATAGGACCTGCTCACGATCATCGGATGTCAAGCTGTAGCCTATGGCCTTCTGGATGTAATCGATAAGCTCCTCGTTTCCCTCAAAGATCTCATGAAGGAAATTCTCCCACATAGGGCATTTTGCATCCGGATCATATTTGACATTGGCAAGCTTTGTGATGAGCTTCTCTTTCAGGTGGTCTTCAGAGAACTCCCCAGTCCTTAGATCTATTATGCCGTTCTCAACATTCAGAAACCACACATCCTGGTCAAGATCATCAGGCGATATAGGCAGCTCATTTGTTGCAAGCTTTACTATAGATTCAATGCGATAGGAGCTTTCTGATAAGAACGCCCACTTTGATATCTCTCCTTTCTTGGAATAATCCTGCTCTATGGCAGCCTCTGCATTAATGCTCCTTACAGTGTCCTTGGCAAGCCTGTATATGGCACCGCTATCATCCTTTAGCCACCTTCTTCCATCCCAGACGATCCACTTCTTCCAGAGGTGGCAGTACCTTATGACGTCCCCATAGTGGTAGATCAATCTTTCAGAATTGCCAAGGTCAGTCATGGCAAAAGTGTTCTTCGGGAAGTCTGTCGTTATCCTGTTCACTTCCCCCTGGCCGAGAGGCTCCTCGCACTGTGTTTGATTGATCCTTGATATTGTGTCCCTAACAGCCTGTTGCGAAAGGCCCCTGTTTCTCAATATGCCGGATATCCTTGTAAGCTCAGAATTCCTTTTCCCCAAGGGGATTGTAGCTTCTTTGACCTTATCTTTACCCTCCTTATCAGAAAGTATCTCGGATAGCCAGGTAGGCGTGTCCTCTAAATCATTACCAAAGATTGACTTCTCCCACTCGTAGACCTTGCCGGAAGGATGAATGCTTGGAGGTGCTACAATAATCCCTCCCTCGCATCTTACATCAACGCCTGGAAGAATGCCAGCACATGTGCGAAAGATCCTATTGGCCCTAAAGTAATAGTGTTTGCCACGGCTAGATCTTGCAACTGGCGTGTTTATCGGCACATCTTTAGAAGCAATCTTTAGTGATTGGCGCCCCTCTTCCCCGTCAATATCCAACACCAAGAGCCTGCTGATTGAACCTGTGACAATGCCAATATTAGCATTAGGCCACTGGCTCCACCACCCGTCTATATCCCTTATATCTACCTTCTCAATTTGGTACCTTCTCCAGGGGATAATTGATATCTTGTCCTTTTCCCTAAGGGGGATTATATTTAGGCCTAGATAAAAATACTTTATGGCCTGGTCAAAAAGGGGATTGATCCATACGCGCTCAGGTACATCATCGTATGCCCTCGCAAAACCGTTCTTTAGCAGTATGTCAAAGGCATTGGCAGCAGATTTTGGGACGTTAACTATCTGGCCTTCGCTGTAAGGCCCATATGATCTTCCATCGTCCCCGATAAACTCCTCAATATCAGAAAGTATTTCTATAAGAAAATCAGAATCAGGCTCTTTTTTAGGATCTTCATCAGTCATTTTAACACCGGCAAGTATCAATAAGCTTGCTATGGTGACTATATTGTTTTAGAGGGAAGGATGGAGAATTGGAAAACAACTAAAATAATAAAAAAGAAATTATTGTAATTTTAAGGCCAAGGCCAAACTAATAATTACTGCAAACGGGATTTTTTTGAATGTAAATTATACTTGCTGAACGAGGGCTAATTTTTAAGGCCAAATTAGAGGGTGATATTTTTTAGTGTCAAAATATTTTAAAAGATAGAAAAGAATTAAAAATGGATACGGTTAAGGTTTAGCATATGCCTAAAAAAGATTATGATAATTGGTCTAAAATAGAATTAATCAAAGAAATCAAAAAATTAGAAAAAAGAAAGAAGTACGGTATTGTTTGGGAAGATAAACCTGAACAAGTGGCTGAATTGTGTAAGGAAAAACTTCCTGTCTTGAAAGAAGAAAAAACAAAAGAAATAATATCTGATGATAATGGATTTGATATAATAGTAGAAGGAGACAATTATCATGCTCTTTCAGTTTTAAATTATACCCATAGAGGAATGATTGATGTTATATATATTGATCCCCCTTTCAACACAGGAGCTAAAAATTGGAAATACAATAACGATTATGTAGACAAAGAAGACGCCTTTAGACACAGTAAATGGTTATCTTTTATGGAAAAAAGATTAAAGCTTGCTAAACCATTATTAAAAAGAAATGGAGTTTTGATATGTGCAATTGATGAAAACGAATTATGGCATTTAGGCCCTCTTTTAGAAGAAATTTTTGTTGGGTTTGAAATTCATATAGTTACTATTGTTCATAATCCTCGAGGAGTTCAAGGAAAAAATTTTTCTTATACTAATGAGTTTGCTTATTTTGTTTTACCAAAAGGACAAAAAATAATTGGCTCTAGGAAATTAAACGAAGAGGAAATTTATTATAGTAATTTAAGAACGTGGGGTGGTGAATCAACTCGATCAACTGCTCGTAATTGTTTTTATCCGATTATAATTGAAGATGACAAAATAGTTGGATTTGGGGAAGTGCCTGATGAGGATTTTCATCCAAATAGTCAAACTGAAGAAAGAAATGGGCAATATTATGTCTGGCCTATAGATATAAAAGGAATTGAAAGGAAATGGCGATACGCTAGACAGAGCATTGAATCTATTTCAAATTTATTGTCTATTAAGAATAACAAAGGAAGAATTGAGATTATAATTGGCAAAGATTTTGGAACAATAAAAACTGTTTGGCAAGATCCTAAATATGATGCTTCAGAATATGGCACTAAATTAGTACATGCTCTTGTTCCAGGGAATCATTTCGATTTTCCAAAGTCAGTCTATAATGTTTATGATTGTTTATTTCCAATAATATCTGAAAGAAAAGAAAGTATTATTCTAGATTTTTTTGCTGGTTCTGGTACTACAGGCCATGCAGTTATGATGATAAATAAAGCTAAAGAAGGTTGCAGAAAATTTATATTATGTACTAATAATGAAAATGGAATAGCTGAAGATATTTGTTATCCTCGAATAAAATCAGTTATAGATGGGAATTTAGATTATATGGACATAACAGGGATTAAATCAAATATTAAATATTTTAAAACTGATTTCGTTGATTCAGACCCGACTGACGAAAATAAGAAAAAATTGGTCGACAAATCAACAGAAATATTATGTTTAAAAGAAGATTGTTTTAATAATATAAAATCAGATACATACTATAAAATATTCAAAAATTCTAGAGATAAATATTTGGGAATAGTATTTGATGATGAAGGCATTGAGCCCATTAAAAATGAAATAATTAATATAAGTAAAATGTTTGTTTTGTATGTATTTTCTCTTGATAATAGCGCAAGAGAAGAAGAATTTCAGGACATTTCCAATATAGTTGAGATAAAACCCATTCCAATAGGAATATTAAATGCGTATAAGAGGATATTCAGATGATAGAGCTAAGAGATTACCAACAAAAAGCAGCCGAGAGTTTAAAAAGAAAAGTTCAAAATGTTTTAGATACGCCTGACAATGGAGTTGTAATATTTCAAGCACCTACAGGAAGTGGAAAAACTGTAATGGTGTCTGAAATGTTGAAAAAACTCGCGAGAGATAATCCTACAAAATATTCTTTTGTTTGGATTTCTGTAAGGATGTTGCACGAGCAAAGTAAAGAAAAATTAGAGAAATACTATGAAGATGACAGATTAATAGAATGCTCATATTTTGAGGATTTACAAGATAGAAAAATAAGGGAAAATGAAATTTTATTTATTAATTGGCACAGTATAAATAAAAAAGATATTAACATATACGTTAGAGAAAATGAACAAGACAATAATCTAAATGCAATAATTCAAAACACAAAAGAAGAGGACAGAGAAATTATTCTAATTATTGATGAAAGTCACCACACTGCAAAATCTGATAAATCAAAAGAACTAATTGAGGTAATAGGGCCAAAAGTTACAATTGAAGTTTCTGCAACGCCCCATTTAAAAGAAAGTGTTTCAGAAATTGAGAATATTAGTCTTGCAAAAGTAAAAGCGGAAGAGATGATCAAATCTGAAGTTTCTATTAACCCTGAATTTTTAGGGAAAAAAGTAGGATCTAAAGATTCTGATACTATAATCATAGAAGAAGCTCTTAAGAAGAGAGAACAATTAAAAAATCTTTACCAAAAAGAAAATTCAAATATCAATCCCCTTGTTCTTATCCAACTTCCAGATAGTAAAGCGGACTTGTCAAATAAAAAAGATGAAGTTATTGAAATTCTAAGAAAAGAAAAAATAACGGAACAAAATCAAAAACTTGCAGTATGGCTCTCCGAAGAAAAAACAGATAATCTGCTAAATATAGAAAAAAACGATGATGACACAGAAGTATTGATTTTTAAACAAGCGATTGCACTAGGGTGGGACTGTCCCAGAGCATCAATCTTAGTTATATTTCGGGAATCAAAGAGCTTTACCTTTACAATTCAAACAATAGGCAGAATTATGAGAATGCCCGAGTTAAAGTATTATGCTGAAGAAGAATTAAATAAAGGCTTTGTATTCACAAATCTTCCTAACATAGAGATTACAGAAGATTATGCAAAAGATTACGTTACGGTATACGAATCTAAACGTGATAGTGGCAAATACAAAAATATAGAATTGTCGTCTATCTTTCTGAAAAGACAAAGACAAAGAACAAGACTGTCTGGAGAATTTACTAGGATATTTATTGGTCTAGCAGAGGAAACAAATCTAAAAGATAAAATTAATCTTGAACCTTTAGAAATTGTAAGTCCAATCATTGCAGATGGCAAAATCTTAGATATAGATAAAATTGGCGAAGTTGAACATAAAGGCCAAATTGAAGTTAGTTTAAATGAATCCGAAATCCAAAAGAAATTTGATAAATTCATCTACGATAATTGTATGCCTTACGCTCCAGCAGATTCAAGCGATAGAATGAAAACTGCAATATATCAATTCTTCAGGCAAAATTACAAATTTGAAAAATATGATCCAAGAACACAAAGAATTGTTTTGGGTAAAGAGAACGTCCAAACATTTGTTGATTTAATAAATCTTTCAAAAGAAGAATACAAATTAAAAGTGGTCGAAACTATTAATGAGAAACGAGATAAAATAGATATTCCAAAATGGGAAGTACCTATTATAATTAGCTACAATAGTAAATACAAAAGAGAATCCCATCCAAATTCAATAATGAAACCTTTTTATGCTAGGTCTCCGAGTCGACCAGAACAATTATTTATGGAAACATTAGACAATTCAAAAAATGTTGAATGGTGGTACAAAAATGGAGATAGCGAGATTAAATATTTTGCAGTTCCTTATGAAGATGAGAACAAAATAGAAAGACCATTTTATATTGATTTCATTGTAAAATTCAACGATGAAACAATTGGACTTTTTGATACTAAAAGCGGAATTACCGCAAAAGAAGCTGGTCCAAAGGCAGAAGGGCTGCAGAAATATATTAACTCTAAAAAGAATAAAAAACTCTGGGGTGGAATTGTAATAGAATCCCGGGGGAGTTGGAGGTATAATGACAAACAAAAATATCAATATAATCCAAATGATCTTTCAGATTGGAAAGTATTAGAGCTATAATAATCACTATTTAATCCCAACAAAAATGTTTAAAATAAAACACAAATGTATAATTATTTCGCATAATTAGCCTTATGCGCAATAGGTAAGTTAGCCTTATTTTTATTTAAGTTAATTAGTGTGGTGCCACACATTTAATTAGCCAAAACAATATAATAAAAATATATATGATATTTTATCTTAAAAAAATAAATTTAACGATTACAAACTTAATTCAAAATTTAATTAGAAAAGTTTATAAAGATTTAAATTTCAATTATTTGCAAGAATGATTATTAATTTCCCATGGAGGCTCATATAAATGGCAACTGTTAGCTGTGGCGAGTTTGTTATAGAAAAAAGAGAGAAATTCGATTCTAGTGTATTCAAAAAAACAATAGCGAATATAAAAAAGTTTGAAGAGAATGTAGAAAAAATTGAAGAGATATCCCCTAGAATTTGGAAACAAAAATTTAACATATAATACATGACCAAAATAAAAACTGAAGAATCTTTTTATATTATCGAAGATTTTTCAAAAACAAACTTTCATGAGTTATTTATAAATTTATATTCTATTCAAAATAATATTAAAAATAGTCTTCAAATCTCTTTTCTAAAAGGGTATCTTTCCCATTTGGAATGCAAAAGTATTCTAATAGAAAGTAAATATATAGATAGAGATTATTTGATGGATTACCAGGATTTTTACGTTAGATGTTCAAGGCCCTACGATAAAAAATGTAAAAGAGCTCACTTTTTTTCGTGTGACGTGAAACAAGAGGACATTATAAAAATAATTGAATCTCCTTTACAACAAACAAAAAAGATTGAAGAACTACAAAAAAAATATCTAGGTTTTTCAGTTATAAAACCTTTGCCAGATAAAGTAATTGGAAAAACTTGTATTAAACATTATCCGGCAGAAGAGATAAGACATTTTTTATCAATAAAAGAATATTCTTCTAATCTTTTTGGAATTAATTTCAAGGTAAATACTCTTGCATTTCAACAACAAGATACAATAATGGCGGCGTGTGCTACCGTTTCATTATGGTGTGCATTTCAACAAACTTCAGAATTATTTGGACATTACGTTCATTCTCCTGGACAAATAACTAAATCTGCTACTACTAACATAATTGATAAACAAAGAATAATACCCTCACAGGGCTTAACTCCTGGACAAATATGTGACGCTGTAAGACATGTGGGACTTGCTTATGAAACTTTTAGTGTGATGGATAAAGAAAGCTTTTTGGGAATAATTTATTCCTATTTAAAAATGAATTTACCTATAATTATGGGATTTTTACGACCTGATAACAAATATCACGCAGTGACTATTACGGGATATAAATTAGAAAAATTAAAAGAAAAAGAGGAAAATAAAGTTCAAGAAAATGAAGAAAAAGAAGGGATTAAAAATATTAAGATGATATCTAATAATATATCTGAATTATACATTCATGATGATCAAATTGGGCCATTTAGCCGTGTGTATATTCGTGAAAAATCGGCAGACGATATCCCAAAAGTATTAATTAAATTTCCAAAAGATAAAAATCAAGAGGATATTCTAAAAGATGTTCGACTTGTTCCCCTCTATTTATTCTCTGAAAAATATGTTTCATCAAAACCTGGGTTGAAACTGGAGTTAGTTTATCCTGAAACAGGAAATTTAGAAATAGACGCTAAAAATTCAGCAAATAAATTAGTCACGCCAGATATCTTAATTATTCCTTTATATGAAAAAATAAGGATTAATTTTAGTAGTATCTATAAAGAGGTAAATAGGATTAACACATTTCTAAGAACAATGATTAAATCAGAAATTATTTGGGATATTTTCTTATATACATCTAATAAATTCAAAGAAGAACTTATCCAAAATGAAATATTATCTAAAGAATATAAAATAAAATTATTATCAGAATGTATGCCTAAATATATTTGGAGATGTCAAGCTAAGATTCAAAATAAAATATTTCTTGAAATTATTTTCGATTCTACAGATATTGGAGCCAATACTGCTCTATTATATTTAATATCTGGTGATGATCAGAAGAAATTTTTAAAAGATGAATTTAATAAGAAAGAAAAAGAAAAAAATTATATTGACAATATTATTGAGATTGTAGATATAGAGTTCATTAATAATTTTAAAAATTATATTACCCAGTAATTGAATTAATCCTTTTATATTGTTATTTTAGCTATTCAGTTTATTAATAAAATCATTTTCTCAATTCTTTCCCATCTATAGAAGACTAGATCTAATCTTCAGATAAGACTATTTTTATATAAATTAGGCTTTCCATTTTTTTTCTATATTCTTATATATGTGGAAACAACTAATAAACTCATGTTTGCTTATAAAAAAATTAGAATGTTAGAAATTATTCCCGCTATTTTAGGAACAATTATTTTTATATATTCAGAATTATTAAACAAAGATTTTTGGCAGTTCTATAATGAAATTAAGTTATTATTCTTTATAGTTACGGGAGTAGTAATATATTCGATTTTTGTAAAAATATATAATTTGCGTTTAAAGGAAAAACATCACTATGTAGAACTTCCGTTCTCTTTTGCCCCTTTTATTTACCTTACTATCAAATATGCCATCATAAAAAATTATCCTATTAACTACCTTGTTCCACTACAAGGATTTTCTTTAGCTCTTATTTATTTATCATTTGGTAATGATACATTCCAATATTTTTGGAAGAATAATACTTTCAAATTGAAAACTTATTGGGAAAATCTTAGTTTGAAACAAGTATCTTTATTAAAAAAATATTTGATTCATATTTTGATTATTGTATTTGTATTACATTTATTTCTGATTTTTATTAAGATAGATCTTCTTTCATTCCATCATTTATATATTTGTGTTCTAATTTTTATTTTAATAATCTCGTATAAACGTAATAAATCAAATTTAGAAATTGAAAATTATGCAGAATTCTATTTTCATATTTGCATAATCTTTGCATTATATGATATCCTATTGGTCGAATTAGATATATTTGAAGGGGGAATTTTTTACTATCAATTCTTTGGTCCATTAATTCCATTATTATTTTATTTTGCATTTCGCCCAAGAATTGGAAAAAAAGAACAATAGACCGATATAGGGGATTAGCATTATTAAGGGGATATTTTTAGAGTTTAGGGCTATATCCTTTTATTTATTCAAATAAAATTAAAATTCAGGGCATGCTTTCTCATATCCCTTCATAATCATCCTCGTATTCTCATGAACATAGCCTTCAGTAGTTTTAATGTTTGAATGGCCCATTATGCTCTTTAGAATAAGGACATCTCCACCATTTTCAATAAACTGTGTGGCAAATGTGTGCCTAAGCTGATAAGGTGTGACTCTTTTTATTCTAGCCATTTTACAATATTTTTTCAATGCAAATCTATATGCGAACAAAGTCATTGGAGTTTTTTCTCTAAAAGAATAGAATAGTGAAGGGCAATCATCATTTCTTTTGGAAAGATACTTTCTTAACGCCATCATAGGTTTTTTGTGAATTGGAACTATGCGGTCCTGGTATGTTTTTGTATTTTTTACTATAATTGTACCTTTGTCAAGATCAAGATCTTCTTTTTTTAAGGCCAAAATTTCTGTAGGCCTTAAGCCAGTATATAGGTGAGTTAAAATTAAGGCCAAATCCCTATCATTGTCTATTTTGTCCAAAATCTTCCACACGTCTTCAGGCTCTATTGACTGTCTTCTCTTATGGTGAACTCTAGGTGGTTTATAATCGAATTTATACCCTTTGAATTCGCATAGATATTTTATTGCGTAATGAGCACTGTGCTTGCTTGAAGATGAGTGTCTATTAGAATCGAGTATTTCAAAATATAATTCATGCAACTCATCTTCAGACCAATCCATCCATCCCCTTGGCAGCCTTGTAATTAAATTCATTGATGTTGTGCTTGCAAGTTTTTTATTTCCCCTAAGAAACCTATAGAAATCTTCTTCCAAAGGATTTTCCTCCAAGCCATTTTGTTTTTAAAGCCAGAATTTTTGTGTATTCCATTAAAAGAGCTTTATTATTAGTTTTATTTTTAAAATAAAGCATATTTTACCTCTTTTTTAGTTTAGGCAAAATACAGACTTAAGATCCGGTGACGCAGGTCTTCGAGGGTTCGAATCCCTTCCCCCGCATCATTTCTTTTGGATTTTGGGTTTGATATATGGTTTTTTTATGATTATTTCTTGATTATTGAAATTTGTTTTGGTTTTGAAAATAATCTTAAATATTTTATTAGCTAATTCTAATAAAATTAGGATAACCGAAAAATTTATATAGTATAATGATTGTATAGATAACGGTGATATAATGAGTGAATTAATAAAGAAAATATTAGTTCCAGTAGATGGATCTACACCTTCTCAAAAGGCTGTAGAATATGCTGCATGGGTAGCAAGTAAGACTGGGGCTCAGGTAATGTTGCTCCAAGTAGTAGACGCAGATAAATTAAAACTAACATATGAAGCAATGGATAGATTCTTGCCTGAGTGGGAAGATAAGATAAAAGGAACAGACGACATAAAGAGATACTCTCCTTTTTTTGATGAGCAGCTTAATTGTATGCTTGAAGATCCATTATGTAAGAGGGCAAACAATATTCTAAAAGAAATGACAAAATATGCTGAAAAACTTAGCGTTAAGCCAAAGACAATGATGAAACTCGGAAGAGTTGTCGATACAATTGTACAAACAGCAGAAGATGAAAAATGCGACCATATTATTGTTGGTAAAACAGGGCTTACCGGAATAAAGAGATTGGCCATGGGACATGTGGCAGAAGATGTAGCTAAATATGCTCCGTGCAGAGTTACAGTTGTCCCTTAATTAAAATATCTTTTTTTTTACATTTTTAATATATACTATTTTTTATTAGATATGAAAAGTAGATCATAATTTAATTTCAGTATTACTATCAGAATGATGTTGAACTTCGTCAATCTCAATGTCTAAAAAGTAATTGATTACAGTTCTTATGGCAACTATTGCACCTAAAATTGCAACTTCTTCTAAACTAGGTTTTAAAATAGTTCTTATTATATCAGCGGCTATAAGAAACTCCAATCCGAGTAATAAATATGTTCCAAATGATAATCTAAGTATATCATTATCTTTTAGATAAATTTTAGCTTTGATTCTTTTAAGTTCATTATTAAGAAATTTCACAAAGGATATTATACTACCATAAATAATGACTGCTATTCCTACTAGTCCTATGGCCAAAGAAATATACTCAATAATTTGAACTAACATCCACCCATCTCTTAGTTATTATAATACAGTTTCATATATTACTTTTACTATAGGCGTGCAGGAAGCCCAATACAAAATAAAAGTTTAATATTTTATTGATAAAATCAAGCAAAATTAGAAAAACTTAAAAATTAGAATATGTATAAATTATGTTGGAGGTTTCTTATGTATAAATGTAATTTGGAAAGAATGCGTGATAAAATAAAAACATTTTCTGAATATGGTGATGCTGGACACGGGGGAATTACAAGATATTCACTTTCCCCAGAGGCAATTCAAGCAAGAAACGAATTTAAAAGAAGAATGGAGGCAATTGGTGCAACAATTGAAGTGGATGATATCGCCAACATGTACGCAACAATTCAAGGCACATCCCCAGACGCTAAGAGAATTGTAATGGCCTCTCATGTGGACTCTGTTAAAAATGGAGGTAACTATGATGGCATCTTGGGGGTTGTGTCTGCAATGGAAATTCTTGAAACTGTTAAAGAACAAAAGATTCCTCATAAACATCCGCTGACTGCTATGATCTGGACAAATGAGGAAGGTTCCCTATACCCACCTGCAATGATGGCATCCGGTATCGTATGTTATGATTACTTACCTGAGAAAATCCGTGGAAAGTTCAAATATGAAGATATGATGGCTTCAAAGAGTGTCTTAGATCCAACAAAAACTTTTAGAGAGGCTCTGGCCAAATCAGGATTTCAAGGAGATAAGAAATATAGGCTCAATCCGGAAAACTATTTGTACATGTTTGAATTACATATTGAACAGGGACCAATTCTTGCGGATGCAGGTAATCATGTGGGTGTTGTTGACTGCGTACTGGGAATGTTTAATTATAGACTTAGATTTTATGGGCAGACGGTACACGCAGGCACCTTCCCAATGTCAAAGAGAAAAGATGCTTTCTTTGCTGCCGGACAGGCACTTTGTTATATCCATGCAGAGATCGATAAATTAAATATACCGGAGCTAGTTTATACGACTGGTGAGGTGACATGCCATCCATGTGTACATACCTGTGTTCCTGACTTCTTTGATTTTTGTATAGATGTAAGGCACGAAGATCCTAAGATACTTGAAAAAGTGCTTGCAATTGTCAAGAGTTGTGCAGACAGAGAGTGGGTAGGCTGCAAATGCGAAGTTGAAAAGGCATGGAACAGAGATACTGTTTACTTTGATAAGAAGCTCGTTGGATATGTAAAAGAGTCTGCAGAGAAAGCAGGCATCAAACATCAGTATATTCATTCCGGGGCAGGACATGATGCTCAGTTTGCATCTTATATGATCCCGACAACAATGATTTTTGTACAGTCCAAAGACGGCTTATCCCATTGTGAACCAGAGTATTCCACAATTGAGCATTGCACGGAAGGTGCTACAGTTATGCTGAATGCAGTATTAAAAGCGGACAGAGACTAAGAAGATTTAAGATTTCCTATGTATATCAATGAGGTCAGAGGTGTACGAGAAGCTAAACTTGAAATATTGATTAATAAGAACTATTGTAGTTGATGAAGCTTAAAAACAATTACTAGTATGATAAGAAGTCTAGCTTCTATATTCGTTGGAAAAATTTAAAAAGAAATCATAGTTTATAGGTTAAAAATAGGAGGTGACTTTATCGAAACTATTGTTGTTGCACTTGGTGGAAACGCCATAAAACAAGCTGACGAAAAAGGAACTCATGAAGAGCAGTTCAGAAACGTCGAAATTGCTTGTGAAGCTATTTTAAAATTAATAAAAGATGGATATGAAGTCGTGATTACACATGGTAATGGGCCTCAGTCAGGGAATCTGATGGTTCAGCAAGATGCTGCCTCAAACATTGTTCCACCGATGCCAATGGACGCTGTGGGTGCCATGACACAGGGACAAATAGGGTATATGATACAACAAACTCTTCAGAATATGATGAAAGAGAAGAAGATGAATATACCAGTTGCCACTGTTGTCACCCAAGTGGTAGTATCAAAAGATGACCCTGATTTCCAAGACCCTTCGAAACCTGTAGGTAATTTTTTCACAGAGGTAGAAGCAAAAAAAATTGCTGCTGAAACAGGGTATGTGATTGATCCAAAACCCGGTCAAGATCATATTGACAAAAAGATGAAAGGACACGTGATTAAGAAAGTAAAACCTACCGGAGACAAACCATACAGAAGAGTTGTTCCTTCTCCAGATCCAGTTAGACCTGCAGAAGCTGTTGCAATAAAAAAACTTGTAGACAGTAACGTTGTTGTTATTGCATCAGGCGGTGGTGGAGTGCCTGTCGTAGAGGACAAAAATGGTATGTTGATGGGAATTGATGGGGTAATAGATAAAGATAAGGCCGGAGAAAGACTTGCAGAAGCGGTTGAAGCTGATATATTTTTAGTACTAACAGATGTAGAAGTGGCTTACTTAAACTTTGGAAAACCTGATCAAAAGCCTGTGAACAAGATGACAGTTGCCGAAGCTAAGAATTACTTAAAAGAAGGTCATTTTCTTGCAGGTAGTATGGGGCCAAAAGTTTTAGCTTGTATTAGATTCATAGAAGAAGCAAAGGGGAAAAAAGCTATTATTACATCTCTTAACAAGGCAGAAGATGCACTTATGGAAAAGACTGGGACTACCATTGTTCCATAAGGAGGAGTTATATGGGAATGATAGTTAAATATGAGAAAGATACAACAATATTTACTCCAAATCTACATTTTGACTGTGATTCTCGTTGGTATTTTAAGAAGGGTGAGCCAACTGGAACTATGTCTGTCCTGAGGTCTGATTTTAAAAAAGGCGGCTGGGCAGACTGGCATGATCATGCAAGTGCAGACCAAGCATACTATGTCATAAAAGGAAAAGTAAGAGTTTGGATGGATAGTGAAGACAACTATGCGGACCTTGGTCCTGGTGATATGGTAATTTTCCCAATGGGGAGAAAGCATAAACTAAAGAATTTAACAGATGGAGAATTATCACTTGTAGCAATGAATGCGCCAGCTTTATAATTTTTAATTTTTATTATTGGATTTTTTTCTCTTCTACAAATTACAACAACCTATATAAGGAATAAATTAAATCAAACTTTATGAGATATGTGGTAGTTACCGGAGGAGTTATTTCTGGTCTGGGCAAGGGGGTGACTACTGCCTCTATAGCAAAAATAATTCAATCAATGGGACACAAAGTAACTGTTGTTAAAATAGATCCTTATGTTAACGTAGATGCAGGAACTATGTCTCCTTTTGAGCATGGAGAAGTTTTTGTTTTAGATGATGGAGGAGAGGTAGACCTAGACCTAGGAAATTATGAAAGATTTCTTAATATACACCTGACTAAAGCACACAATATCACTACAGGAAAAGCTTATCTTAAAGTCATTGAAAAGGAAAGAAAGGGAGACTATCTTGGTAAAACTGTTCAGATTATCCCTCATATCACTGACGAGATAAAAACTGAAATAAGAAATGTTGCAAGAGGTCATGATGTAACTATTATTGAAGTTGGGGGAACTGTGGGGGATATTGAGAGTATGCCCTTTCTTGAGGCTTTAAGGCAGCTTTCTATTGAAGAAGATGTTGTTTTTATTCATGTTACACTAGTGCCTACCCTAAGTGTTGTTGGAGAACCAAAGACAAAACCAACTCAACATTCAGTAAAAGCACTAAGGGAAGTCGGAATTAGCCCGCATATAATTGTCTGTAGAAGTGTTGAAAAGTTAAATGAAAAATCAAAAGAAAAAATTGCACTTTTTACAAATGTGAAAGTTGATCATGTTATTAGCGCTCCTGATGTTGAAGATATTCATTATATACCTCTTATTTTTAATGAAGAAAAGATAGGGCAGAAGATTTTGGATCAATTCAAAATGGATGGGAAACCAAATCTTTCGTTGTGGAAATCAATTCTTTGTAGAGACTATAAAAAAGACGTAAATCTTGCAATAGTAGGGAAATATGCGGATCTCCATGACTCCTATCTCAGTATATCCCAGGCACTTAAGCATGCTTCATTTAAAACGTGTTACAAGACCAGAATATCATGGATAGAGGCTGAAGATTTTGAAAATAAAGAAATATCAAATGAACTTGACAGGTTTGATGGTATATTGGTACCTGGAGGATTTGGATCAAGGGGTGTAGAGGGAAAAATAAACGTAATAAAAAACGCTAGAGAAAACAACATTCCTTTTTTAGGAATATGTCTTGGTTTCCAGCTTGCTGTTATAGAATACGCTAGAAATGTCTGTGGTCTTAAAAGTGCCAATACTACCGAAGTTTGTGATACGCAACAGCCAGTTATTGATTTACTGCCAGAACAAAAAAAGATTTCAGCCAAAGGTGGAACTATGAGACTTGGGGCTTCAGAAATTTTGCTTGATAAAGGTTCGATGATATATTCATTGTATAACACAGATAAAATATATGAGAGGCATAGACATAGGTATGAAGTTAACAAAGAGTATGTTGATATCATACTAAAGAATAAAGGCTTAATATTTTCAGGTAAATCGCCAAATGGTTTGATGGAAGTTCTAGAAATTAAAGACCATCCTTTCTACTTGGGAACTCAATTTCATCCTGAGTTTAAATCAAGAGTGGAGGCAGTTGCACCAACGTTCTATGGTCTTGTAAAAGCAATGGGTGAAAAACAATGAATGTAAAATCCTCTGTAAGGAACATAATATCTGAAATAAGTTCCGTTATGGAAGAAATTGATGAAAATACTGTTGAAGAAGTAATATCTGAGATTTTGAAAGCAAACAAAATATTTATTGTAGGTGCTGGTAGAAGTGGCCTTGTCGGAAAATCATTTGCTATGAGACTTATGCAAATAGGTTTCAGAGTCTATGTTGTGGGGGAAACTATAACCCCATCGATGGAAGAAGGAGACTTACTTATTGCGATATCAAATTCTGGAGAAACAAAAAGTGTTTGTTTGGCATCGCAAATAGCTATGACAATTAAAGGAAACATAGTTGGAATTACTTCCAACAAAAATTCTAAGTTAGCAAAAAAATCTACAAAAACAATAATAATAGATGCAAAACATAGGACAGATCCTGCTAGATTTGTGCAAAAAGGATTTCATAATGAAGTACCTTCATTTGCCCCGCTAGGTACGCTCTTTGAAGTTTCTACGTTTCTATTCTTTGAAGGATTAATAGGATCTCTAATGGAAAGAACTAATAGAAAAGAAGAAGATTTGAAAAAAATGCATTCTCTCCTTGAATAGAGGAAATATTTTAATAATATCTTTTAGTAAAACAGGGGACCGTGGGGTAGCTTGGCCCATCCTTTTGGCTTCGGGAGCCAGAAACCTGAGTTCAAATCTCGGCGGTCCCATTAAATATATAAATATAAATCTCTTTAATCTATAAGGAATCCTATTTTTTTAGATTAGAGATATCTTGAGGTGTATTTTAATGGCCGATAAATTGAGAGATGAAATAATGGAAAAAATAAAAAGTGCTACAGGTAATAAACCAACTTTTTGTGTAATAGGTGCCGGAAATGGCGGTCTTGCAATGGCAGGATATCTTGCATATTATGGTTTTTCAGTTAACATATGGACCCGAGACAAGGTGAAGATGGAGGCGTTGGCAGCTGCAGGTGGCATTGAAGTTGAGGGAAAAATAGAAGGGTTTGGAGAGCTAAATAAAACAGATGTAGATTTTCAAAAGTCAATTGAAGATGTAGATGTAATAATGGTCGTCATACCTGCAAACGGTCACAGGGAGATTGGTGAAAAACTTGTAAAATATGTAAGGCCTGGGCAAACTATTGTTTTAAATCCAGGCAGAACAGGTGGAGCGTTAGAGCTTTACAACATGTTTAGGAAAGAAGGAAAAATAAGAGAAGACCTTATAATCGCAGAAGCTCAGACTTTCTTATTTGTCGCTAGAAAACTCGGAGTCCATAAAGTTAGGATATTTGATATTAAAAGATCAGTTCCAGTTTCTGCAGTTAGGTCCTATAAGAATCCTGATCTTATTAAAATATTGAGAATGGCATTTCCACAGTTTACTCCTACATCAGACGTTCTTCACACAAGTTTGGGAAATGTTGCAGTTATGTTCCACCCTGGAGTAATGCTACTTAATACTGGCTGGGTAGAAAATCATGGTAATTTTGAATATTATTTAGAAGGGATTTCACCAGGAGTTGCTAAATTATTGGAACATATAGATATGGAAAGAATAAAAATTGCAGAGGCAGTTGGCATAAGAGTTCCTTCTTTGAAAGATTGGCTCTATTTCTCTTACGGTTCAACTGGTTCTGATCTCTACGAATCAGTACAAACTACCCCTGCGTATAAAGGTGTAATGGCCCCTCCAACTATCCACCATAGATACATCTTAGAAGACGTTCCAATGAGTCTTGTTCCAATGTCATCACTTGGTAAAAAATTTGGTGTTGAAACAAAATGTATTGATTCCCTTATTAATATAGCATGTTGCCAGCAAGAAAGGGATTTTTGGTCTGAAGGCAGAACTGTAGAGCATATGGGGATTAAGAACTTCGACTTAAAAACAATAAAGAGGCTAATCGCAGGTGAGATAGTATGAGGGCAGTTCTTGCAACAATAGGGAATTGTATTCACGTTCAAGGAATAAAAAACTTTGAAAATTTGTTGATTAGAAATAATATTGATACAGAATTTATTGGAGTATGTGTTGATACAGACAAACTGATAAAAATCATTTTAGAAAAAAATCCCGATATTATAGGTCTAAGTTACAGGCTTGAACCCGAAACTGCTAAAATATTATTCAAAAAGTTGAAGAATTCTATTGAAGATAATAAAATTAAATCTAAGTTTTTCTTTGGAGGAACTCCTGCTGTGTGTGAAATTGCTGAAGAATCTGGACTATTTTCAGGGGTTTTTAGAGGAATAGAAACTGAAGAACAGATACTTGATAAAGTCCTTGGGAGAGAGGGCGAGTTTAATTCAGTAGAGTATTCTCAAGATCTCTATGAAAGAATTCAAAAATCTTATCCCTTTCCTTTGATAAGACATCATTTTGGGTTACCTTCTCTTGAAAAAACAATTGAAGGTGTTAAAGAAATTGCAAATAGTAAAACTCTTGATATCATATCCATAGGGCCAGATCAAATAGCACAAGAATGTTTTTTTAATCAAGGAAATATTTGTAAAGAGTTCGAAGGTGGTGGTGGGGTACCCCTTCGAAAAAAGGAAGACTTAGGTTCTATATATGAGTCATCAAGAGTGGGTAACTATCCTCTTTTGAGATGCTATGCTGGCACAAATGATTTGATAAAATGGGGCGATATGTTAAAAGAAACAATTAATAACGCTTGGGGAGCAATACCCCTGTTCTGGTATTCAGAACTGGATGGGAGGTCAAAAAGGGATTTAGTTAGTGCAATTACTGAAAACCAAAAAACTATAAAATGGCATGCAGAGAACAATGTTCCAGTTGAGATTAATGATTCACACCAATGGGCCCTTAGAAAAACTACTGACCCCATTGAAGTTGCCTCTGCTTATATCGCAACATATAATGCTAGAGAACTAGGAGTTAAGTACTACATCCAACAGTTTATGATGAATGTGCCCCCAGAAATTTCTCCTGAGATGGATATTGCAAAAATGTTAGCAAAACTAGAGATTATATCCGAATTATCAAATGAAGATTTTACAATTCTAAAAATGATAAGAACAGGTCTTGCCTCTCTTTCTGTCGATGAAAACATAGCAAAAGGAGAACTTGCTTCGTCAATTACAATTGGTATGTATCTAAAACCACATATTGTTCATGTAGTGGGATATTCAGAAGCATATAACGTAGCAACGCCATACGTCATCATTGAAAGCTCAAAAATTGCAAGAGGCGTAATAAAAAATTGTCTTAAAGGATTACCTAGCATAGAAGATAACAAGAGGATACTAAAAAGAAAAGAAGAGATAATCGAGGACACTCGATTGATTATTGAAACTTTGAAATTACTTGGCGAAAGTTCAGATCCTTTAAAAGATCCCTATTCTCTCTATAAAGCTGTTAAAGTTGGCCTTATGGATGCAGAAAATTTGAAGGGATTTGATCCCGCAAAGGGGACAATTAAAACAGCCGTGATAGATGGAATGGTTCGATGTATTGATGAAAATAATGGAGAAGTACTATCTGAGAAGGAGAGAATTAAGAGATTACGTATATAATAGTTATTAACTAATATATATTAAATAATATCTATTATATAATAAATATTAATTAATATTTATTTTAAAAGTGCAGGATCTCTTTTATCGATATATTCTTTTATTGCTTCTTCGACAGTTGAACTTCTTTCCCCAGTATTTAGTGCTACTTTTATGGATCTTGGAATGCCCAACTTATCTTTTATTAACGTGTCTAGAGCATTTACAAGTTCTTCGTCAAGTGAAAAACTTTTAATTATCTTTTTCTTTTTATATAGAGACTTTTCTTCTTCTTTATGTGTAAAGCGTTGGGTCATTATTTCCTTTTTTTCCTTCTCGTGATCAATTTCCTCTTTAGTTAGGATAACTCTTCTTTGTATTTCTTTCTCCAAATCATTCTTTAACCCGTCAGTTAAGGCCATCATATCCCCTCCAATACTCTTTTGCACAATTGAATATAATCATAGGCTCCTCTTGAGTTCAAAGAATGTTCAAATATAGTCTTTCCAAGAGCGAAACTTTCAGATAATTTAGTATCAATTCGGATATATGGGCTTATTATGCCCTTAAAATGGTCCATCCCATCAAAGAATTCAAGATATTCTTTAGTTCTTTTTACCCTTTCATCTACAAATGTTGGAACAATAAGGTCTATTTTCAGATCTTTTTGGAAGTCTTCTCTTAAATCATAAATAAGTTTGTCAACTTTGAAAAGACCTTTTACTGAAAGATATTCCATTGAGACTGGCACAAGTAGCTTTTTACAAAAATTTAGTGCATTTTCGTTAAGTATTCCGAGTCCTGTTTGACAGTCTATGAGTGCAAAGTCATAGTTAATTCCTTCTAGGCGCTTCTTTAAAGCATTCTCTCTATTTCTCCAACCTACCATTTCTAGGGCAACTTGAGATATTGTTTCGTCTGATGCCAATAAATCCAAGTTCTTTCTAGCACCCACAATACATTCCTCAAAAGGTGCTTCGTCTTTTAGTAGATGATAAATGCTTTTAGTAAATTTAACTCCCAAACATTCTGCATCGTTACCTTGATCATCTATATCTATAATGAGTACCTTTTTTCCAGTGAGCGCAAGCGCATGCCCTAGGTTTATAGTCGTGGTAGTTTTTCCAGTTCCACCTTTTTGATTGTATATGGCAATAGTTTCCAAGATATCACCTATATTAATAAATATTATATAACACATATTAGTTATTAATTGATATGTATTATATAATAACTAATAACATTATTTATAAGTGTTTTGGCCCTAAAAATGCATGTTTTTAACTGTTTAGAGTGGGCTAGTTAACGAAGAAACAACATTTAGACCAAGTATATAAATGAAGTGTAAAATATCTTCTATATGTAATAATTAATAAATAATAAATATTAGCTAATAGCTATTAATCTATTCAATTAGATTCCCATCTGGGTCTATTAGAATACCTTTTTTCTCAAGATTCTTTCTTAATCTCCAAAAAGAAGTAGTTGAAATGCGTTTTTTTGCTTCTTTGAGAAATTTTTCAGCGTTTTTAGGGCTAATAAAGTGTCTTTTAACGAATTCTGTTTCTACAAGCATTATCCTATTTTTTCTTCCGCCGCTACCTTTAGATTCTATTAATTTTATTTCACGTTCAATAGCTCTTATCAGTTCTTCTCTGGAAATACCATATTTTTTTGATAACTGGGTTTCTATATCCAATAATAAGCCTCCTGCATTTCAAAATTCTGTATTTTGAAATAGAAGAAGTTAATCTATTAATAAGTGTTAGCTTTTAGGGTTCTTATGCAAATTCGAGGCTTTTGCCGTTTTTGCAATAAAATTTCTTCTGGTTATGCATTTCGAGGTCTGGAATGTATTTTCTAAAAATTTGATTAAAATAGGAGAGTGATAAATATGGAAAATGTAGAAAAAACAGATAAAAATATAAATAAAAAAGAAAATTCAAAAAGAAACGAAGATAAAGAAAATGGAGATAATATGGTAAGAAAAAAAGCAATATCTCGACCGTTTAGAAGTTCTTTGGACATAGCCCCAGTGTTAATAGCTTTTGTAGCAGGTGCTATGTTTTTGACGGGATTTCTTTTTTCGATAGTTTACATATCAAAAGGAATATCGTCCATCATTGAATTTTTATCAAGTTTTGGTATGGTTATATTAGCCATTGCACTTTTGGGGATAGCAATACTTTCGTTCATACGAAGATAGGGATATTAATGGATATTAATGACTTATTAAAAATACTTTTAGAAGAGTCAAAGATTAAAGTATTTTTAGGAGTATTAATATTCATATTTTCACTTACAATTTATTCAAATTTTTACAAAAATGATTTAATGAGATTAACAGAAATAAATAGGTCTAATACTATCGAAATGATTTTTCAAATGTTTATTATTGGGGCGATTCCTACTTTTTTGATAATTTTGATACTTACTAGTGGGTTATATTTACTTTATTATCTTGTAACAAAACATCCAGAGGATAGATGGAGACCTACTCAATAGAAAATAAAAAATAAAAGTTACTGCTTTCTTACAACAATAACTTTCTCACCGTTCACAAACTCAACATCCCAAGACAATGTGTCGCCGTTTTTTAGTTCCATCAACTGGCTTATTGCCGTTGGGATTATTGTCTTTAGGGAGTTGTACCCACTTTTTACATAAGATACCTTGCTTGTTACCTTACTCATCTTTTCACCTTAACACTCTGTTTGATAAGACCTTCCCACTTGTTGCCTTCCAAGCCCAGTTCAATGCCTGCCATCTGTGCGGGTGTCTTGCCATTCAAAGCTTGGTGTGGTCTTATGAAGTTGTAATACGCCTTGAAGCCGTCAACAAAGTCCTTTGAAGGCTCGACCTTCTTCAATCCTCTCTGCACTTTGTTCCTCTGCCTCATCGAACCGTGAAGCCTTTCTATCTTGTTGTTGTTCCGTTCCTTGTTTGTGATTGCTATTTCCCTGATGTGCGTTGTGTTCCTCCCGTCGCCTTTTCGGTGTGTCTGGAACTCTTTTCTTACCGCTTCTTGGTAGGCATTAAGGCCGTCAGAAACTAAAATGGTTGGCGTAATTCCAGTCACTTGCTTTGCCTCTTTCATCGGCAGTCTTGCGGTATCGACATCCCTTGTCTTACCTTCCGAAATCATGGACGAAATAAGAAAGCGTGTATCCGTGTCCATCAAGTTCCAGAGCCAGTTCCATTCACCGTTACACTTCAAGGCCATCTCGTCTATCGCCCACATGCCGGACACGTCGGGAGTAAGTGTCCTTGTATAGTCTGAAATCAAGGATAGGTATTTTCTTATCCATCGTGATACTGTGGACTGATTGACGGTCACGTTGTAGAACTGTGCCAAGTGCTGTGCTATGTCGTTCTGTGACACGCCTTTGAAGTACAAATCAAGAGAGAGGACTATTACCCTCTGGTCGCTTGTGTTGTACTTGAACCCGTCATCAATAGAGAATCGCTTGTTACAGTCCTTGCACTGGTACATCTGCTTCATGTTGTTCTTATTCTTTCTAAATCCTTTCTTTGATAGATTGGTAGAGTTGCAGTTCGGGCATTTTGTTTTTGTGTCCTTTTTTGGTGTGAATATTCTTGCCTTTGCTTCATCTTCAATCCTGTTTTTCAACTTCATCCAGAATTTCACGGCGTTGATATGCTTGCACTCTGCATGCCTATAGAAGTGGTCGGGACAATTGCATGTCCAGACTTTGTAGCCGTGCCTTACCAAATAATACCCTTTTCCACTTTGCGAGTGGATTTTAAACTTGTCGTGACTGACCTCGATTGGTTCGTCACCCTTGGCTATGATTGCATAGCCCCTAATCATTCTACTGTTTGTGGTTAATACCATTTCATCGCCATAAACTTGTAGGCTTTTCTAGTATTTAAGCTTTACGGTAGGAATTACTACCTAAAATATAAGATAAAAGGAGGTTGTTGTATGAGAAAAATAATTGGGATTCTAAACAAACAAGTAAATATAGGGCATGAAAGACATATGAAATTATGGGAAGTGTTATTTTTTATACTCACATTTTTTTGGGGAGTTATTCTTGTTGAGATTATTGACTTCATCGTTGTTACTTTTTTGTTGGATTAGAGCCAATACAGTTAGTATGAATATTATTATCGCTATGGTAAGTACATAATAAAAAAATCTTATTGCCTCTTTTGTTTTGTCAATAACATCAGTATAATTGGATATGCCTCCAACTATAATCGCGGAACTTGAACGCGTACAAACATTGAAAATACAAATAGAGAATGCTATTAATACAACATACATAAATTTGCTTAGTCTATACCTTTCTTCTTTATATAAATAGATTAATGCTATTAAAATAAATCCAAGTATTGTAAGGCTAGATTGAATCATTACAGAATTAAGCAACACTAACTTATCAATCAACAAATTATTAATGGATACGTTCTCATTTTGTTCGATGGGAATGATATTTAGAACACTATCTAAATCTGGTAAAACATATAAATTCATAATCACTAAAGCAAATATAATAAATCCAAGATCTAACCAATTATCTTCAATAAAATTTTTGACCTTTTCAAAACACATACATCATTTTTTTATCAACTACTTTATATTTTAACCCTACATTCTTTGCGAAAGTTTCAAATTATTTCAATTAATCTTATTAAGAAGCAAATTAATCTATAATAGTCCGCTGAAAGTGGTTAAGGACATTTCATCGCCATGATTGTTCTTGCTACCAGCATAGGACTTTTTGCAATAAATTTACAACGAGACCTCGACTTGCATAAGGGATTTTAGTAAAAGTCTAGGTCACGAATTTGCATAAGAACCGCTTTTAGAGTATTAGGCTATAAATTAGTAATAAAATCTTTTATATATAAATTTATATATTATAAATGTCAATCTTAATATCTGGTGTTCATTTGAAGATACAGGTATACGGATATATTGAAGGAAATGGAGTAAAACTAGTTGTTAAACCTGCGACTAAACTATTACCTGAAATGTTCAAAGAATATTTGAGAGATATGAAGAAATTTTTCTTTGTATATAACAGAAATATTGATGCCAATGAAGTTACTATAAAGAATCCAAAACAGCTTGTAGCTCTATTAAACTATTTTGATAAAAATTATAGGGTTTCCGGAGAATTAGAAGGTACAAAATTATACTCTTGGGAAGACATGGGGCTTTTTTTGAATGAGACTATAGATGTTCTAAAAATGAAATCTTTAGAAAGAAAGAATCATAAAATCATTGTTTATTGTTCTAGGATTGATACTCAATTTATGGTTAAAATATATGGTGAGAAATTGCCAGAATGGATGAGAACTTATGACAAAATAGACAGGGATAAAGTTGTAGAAGACTTACTTAATGAATCCAATATTAAATTCATCAAAGAAACTGTGGGAGATAAAAGGATATATTATATTGATGAAATCCCTGAAAAACTAGAAGAATGGTTGTCACTTAAGGATAAGTTTATAGAGAAATATTCTGCATTATAAAATAATGCAAAAAGGAATCTATTCATTGATTTTAATACTTGAAAATGACCAATATATTGAAATAGGAAAACTAGGGAATTTTTTATTCAAGAAAGGTTATTATGTATATAACGGTAGCGCTCTTGGTGGATTTGGCAGGGTAAGATACCATCTAAATAAAAATAAACTTAAAAGGTGGCATATAGACTATCTTCTAGATAAGGCCAAAATAATTAAAATTATCACTTGTGAAATTAATAAAAATCTTGAGCATGATGTCTCAAAAGGCATGTCTGATAAAAAAGACGCAGAAATTTTGGTACCTGGATTTGGATCATCAGACTGCAGTAAAGGTTGTGCTTCACATTTAATTTATTTCAAAGAGATGCAACAAATAGATGAAATATATGAAAAATTGGGCCTAAATTTTTTTATCTTTGAAGAAGCTGATTTTAAGAACATATAGAGTTTCAAAATCTAACTTTAACTTATTTATTATATTATATCCAAAATTATTGTTTTGTAGGTAATTGGTAGTATTTTCCAAAGGATAAAGGGAAGATTGTAATAAGTAAGCAGTTCCATTGGTCGATAAAAAATAGCCTAAATCTTTTAAGAATAGACGTATGTGTTTCCCTCCATCGATACCTCCGTGATAGGATAAATCAATTAATTTTTGTGGAGGCAATTCAACTGGTAAATAAGGTGGATTAAAGACAATTAAGTCAAATAAAGCCCCAGGCCTAATTGAAGAAAAAATATTTGAGTAAAAAAGATGAATATTATTTATTGAATTGGCCATGGCATTTATTTTTGATTGAGATAAAGAAAACGGATTCACATCACAACCGAATACTGTATCTATTTCCTTTGCAAGATGCATAGAAATAATCCCACTTCCGATACCTATTTCAAGAGCATTTATAGAATTTTTAGGATCAATCGACTCTATCAGTAGATAAGAATCCTCACTTGGAGGATATACTCTTTCATCATGGGTTATTATAAAATCATATATATCCATCTTATCACTTAAGACACCATAAAAATTAAATAAAATTATAAATGTAACTGAATATCAGAGTAACAGTAGACATAATTATAGATATCTAGGGGCCAATAAAATGGTAAGTTTCAAAATGAACTTAATTAATGATGTTTTTTCTAAGGATTATATTAACGATTATAATCATCAAATTAAGCATGTAAAAGATTCAGTTTTGACACTTGAAGAGGCGATAAAACTTCTAGAAAAAGAATGTATTTCTGAAATGGATGACAAATGCAAAATAGTAATGGAGCTAGAAAATGAAGCCAAATTCTATGAAGATAAACTAAAAAAAAGCTTTGAAAAGGGTCGATTACTAGGTCCGAACGGATCGAAATATGCTGAAATATCTAAAATTATGGGAAGTATTGGTGCAAAGGCCAGATCAGCCTCAGACTTATTGATTAATTTGAAAAATGATAAACTAACTAAAGATATTATTAGAGATTTAGTAAAGTTAGTAGAAACTGATGAGAGTATCACAAGGGAGATATATCTTACGATGAAAAAAGTAGAAGATATTGACGAAGAGAAAATTAATAGATTTTCTAAGAAAATAATAAAGAAGAAAATGGAAGTTGACGAGATATCTAGATTACTATTAAATAATTATACTAAACAAGCAGAAAAAGAAAATTTATCCGAGTCATTCAAGGACTTAATTATTATATTGAAAGATATCCCTGAAGATATAGAAAATGTAGCTTTAATACTTAATAGATAATCCAGGTAATAAAATGAAAGTGATAGAAATAGACAATGTTACGAAAAAATACAATGACAGAATAGCCGTGAATAATTTCTCTTTTATTGCTGAAAGTGGCAAAATTTATGGATTTTTAGGTCCAAATGGAGCGGGGAAGACAACTACAATAAGAATGATAATGGGAATAATAGCTCCAGATTCGGGTAGTATCCAAGTATTTGGAAAAAAATTATCCGAAGAAAGTAAAGAAAGAATTGGGTATATACCTGAAGAGAGAGGTCTTTATAAGAAATATAAAGTTTCAGATCTTTTGCTTTATTTTGGGAGACTTAAAGGTTTAAATTCAGAGGATGCTAGAAAAAACACGTTGCTATGGCTTGATAAAGTTGGCCTTAAAGATAGGGCCAATAGTAAAATAGAAGAACTTTCTAAAGGAATGCAACAAAACATTCAGCTTATTGTATCTCTGATAAATAATCCGGATCTAGTAATATTAGATGAACCTTTTGTAGGACTTGATCCGATCAATACAAGGAATATGAAGGAAATTATTTATTCTTTGAAAGAATCAGGCAAAACAATAATTTTTTCTACTCACCAAATGAATGAAGCTGAGAGACTTTGCGATCACATATTACTAATCAATAAAGGGACAAAGATAATAGACGAGCCTATAGAGGAAGTAAAAAAGAAATATTCAAAGAATTTTATTTCGGTTGAGTTTAGAAATAGGTTAGTAAATCTAGACGACATAGATATAATTCAAAATGTTTATTATGAAGGGAATAAAGCTGAGATAGAACTAAGAAAAAATACTAATTATAATGATCTTTTGGAAGTCTTGATACACAAGGGAGATATAACTAAGTATGAAATCTCTGAATCTTCACTTGAGAGCATCTTTGTTGAGGTAGTGACAAATGGGATCTAAAACAAAAATAGTTGCAGTAACTGAATTTCTGACTAATGTAAAAAGAAAGGAATTTATTATTCTCACCTTTCTTCTTCCTTTAATACTAGTAATGTCAATGATTATTCCGGTATTTTTCATGCAGACAATATCTCACGAGAAGGAATCACTTGGGGTAGTCGATGAAACAGGTATTGTTTTACCAATTCTTAAAGAAAGGTATAACGACTATATTATAAAAGACCTATTAAGCGCTGAAGAAGCCAGACAACTCCTTGAGAATAATAACATATCAGGCTATTTAATAATTCCAAGCGATTTTATAAACGTTGGGAAAGTCTCATATTATTCAAAAGTTCAATTATCGACATTTTCATCGGCTAATATGAATCTCGAGGCTATACTCTCTGACATCGTTATTGAAGGCCTCCTAGAAGAAAAGAGGGTTTCTAAAGAAATCATAACAAAAGTTAAGAATCCGATTGAAATGGAAAGAATTACAGTAACTAAGAAAGGTGAAGAAGTTGAAACGCCTTTTTCTTTTGTCGGGAATTATCTTCTTCCACTATTTTTATTCATGTCAATTATGAATGCAGGAGGATACCTCCTAAATGGGATAATTGAAGAAAAAGAAAACAAGGTAGTTGAGGTATTACTTTCAACAATATCGTCTAATGAACTACTCTCAGGAAAGATTTTAGGTTTAGGGGGTTTAGGGATATTACAGATTAGTATTTGGATGAGTGGGATAGTAATCATAACTTCATTCTTAAAAATCCCCTTAGTTTCTCTAGAAAAAGGTATCTTAATAATGGTATTCTTCGTTTTGGGGTACCTATTCTATTCGTCATTATTTGCAATAATCGGTTCTATCTCAACTAGCACTAGAGACTCCCAGCAGATATCTGCATTGGTATCGTTTTTAGTCTTTATCCCTCTATTATTGTTTTTTGGGATAGTTCAGAATCCAAATATGGCATTCATAAGATTGCTCGGTATGGTGCCCCCTTTTATTCCAACAATAATGATGATGAGGATTCTACTTTCTGAAGTTGCAGTAGTCGACATAATCATCTCAGTAATCATACTTTCTATTTCTCTGATAGTTTCAGTAAAAATTGCATCGAAAATATTCAAAATAGGTATATTGAGATATGGAACTAAGCCCAGTTTCAATGAAGTATTAAGGTGGGTAAGGGGATAAATTCTCATGAAAAGAATAGGGATAGTAGTATGCCAGATATTTGAGGATGAATTACTAGAAATACTTGGGAGTTTCCCCGAAATAGACAAGATATTGATTTATTATAATGAAGCCTCTAAAGCATTTCAGGAGATAGCTGCCAAAAATCTCCCTCCAGAAAAATTTAGGATAGTAAGAGAGTTATGTTCTGTGAGATTTTTGAAGAGAGAAAGTGACTTTGAAGTACTTTTGTACCTACTCCCTCTTGCCTTGCATGTAGATCCTCCATTGATAAAAAATGAAGTGGCTTCGGCAGCAAAAGAGTTAGAAAAACATGTTGATTACCTAGTAGTGTTTTTTGGACTTTGCGGGAATTCTCTTGGGGATGTTGAAGCTTTAATGAAAGAAAGCAAGGTAGAAGTTCCAGTTGTTATATTAAAAGATAGTCAAGGAGAAATTGTTGATGATTGTGTTTGTGCATTGATAGGATCAAGAAACAGCTACGTAGAAACAATAAATGAGGAACCTGGCACATGGTTTATGACATACGGCTGGGCAAAATATTGGAGAGAGTTGTCATGCGAGACTGTGGGGTCCTTTGACATCAATAAAATGAAGCTTGTGTTTGATAAAACAGGATATAAAAGAACTGTTGCTGTAGATCTTGATTTTGGAGACAAAGAGCTTTATTATGAAAGATGTAAAGAGTTTTCAGAGATTTTCAATCTACCAGTTTGTCATAAAAAAGGAGACATAAATATATTAAAGAAAGCCCTTGGAAAGGCCATAGAAGAGGTATTAGATGATTGACCTTACAAATATCTTGTTGATATTTTTATTCGCAAAGATATTTGGCGATATTGCAGAAAGGAAAAATATTTCAAGTATTGTAGGCCATGTTATTTGTGGTATAGCATTTGGGCCATTTGTATTGGGGATAATTTATCCTGGTAAAGAAATAGAAGTGCTGGCCGATATCGGGCTTTTAGTGATAATGCTTTATGCTGGACTTACAAGTGAGTATAAGGAATTATTAAAAGCCAAGTATACAGCCATTATTATTGGGGTATTCGGTGTCATTACTTCTTTTGTTTTATGTTTTTCAGTTCCCTGGCTTTTAGGGTTTGGGTTAATTCCTTCCTTATTTGTTGGAATCATCCTTACAAACACTGCTGTTGAGATTATAGGGGGGATGGTAGCAAATGAAAGCAATCAGAACGTATCCCACATCCTCCTTGGGGCTTCTTTTTTTGATGATATAATTGCCATATACCTAGTTGGATTACTGTCAACTATTACAGTTAATCAATCAACATTTAGTCTAGTAGATATAGGAAACGTGACACTAAAAATAATAATCTTTTTTGTAATTACTATTCTGATAAGTGAATTTTTAATTTCTTCTAAGGGTAAAAGAATTGTTAAATATTTAGTTGAAGGTGACCAACACCAGTCCATTATGATTGTATTTATTTTCACACTGGTTTTTGCTCTTTTCGCATCTTTTATAGGGCTTCATGAAGTCATTGGTTCATTTCTTGCCGGCCTTGTACTTAGCAGGATAAAAGAAAAAGAGGACCCAATGTTATCTTTTAGGATTAGATTTAATGAGGTAACTAGTGAGATGAATACTTTAATGAGATTTTTATTTATGCCACTATTTTTTGTATATATCGGGCTTTTGTTTAATCGTGAAAATACTCAGATAAATATTCCACTCATAATTTTATTGTTCATGGGGGCCATGGGTGGAAAGATAATAGGATGTGGTTTGGCCAGTAAACTTTGTAGACTGAACAACAGAAATTCACTTCTTATTGGGGTAGGAATGTGTGGCCGAGGATCTCTAGAACTTGCAATTGTAAGGTATGGATTTTCTAACGGTGTTATATCAAGTGACTTATACTCATCAATAGTGATAGTTACGCTGCTTTCTATACTAATTACACCAATCTTATTTGGTAGATTAATAAAGAAATCAGATGTGAATTTCTATGATGTCTCCGTCCCGTAATACATGATCTGGCCCTACTCTCTGGCCATCAAATTTTGCTGAATCCCCCCAGACCCTAGCAAATTTGAAGTTTTTGTAGAGATTCTTATGAACTTTTTTGGCAGCGTCGAGTGCAGTAGAATCTATTTTCATTGGCATGGCTTCGTTATCAATTTCACTACCTGGAGAACGTGTATAGACCCTAATAATTCCCAAAATAGAAAATATTTCAAAAGGTAAGATATCGAGATTAACATTGTTAATTGCAGAAACTGGGATAACTTTGAAATTTTTTACATGTTTCTCGAGTCTTTCCAGGCCTTCTTTACTTCCAGGCAAATCCCCTTTAGTTCCAATTATAATAGCTTTTTTATATTCTAAAGAACTATCCAAGACTTCAAAGATATCAGTTAAGGTTACAGGCTCTTTAATAGTAATTATGGCATTGTGAACTCTTTCTTCTTGAAGAATCTTTTTAACATCCTGAGAATTGCATTCAACTAGAAAATTCTCACCGATGATTTCAATGCCTCCTGTTGGGATTTTTTGAATTTCTATGTTAGGAACTTTTTTATTAATCCTCAAACCTTTTGCCTCGAGCTCTTTTAATATTAGTTCAAGGTCTTTTGCAGGATCAACTGACAAATCAACTAGAATTACTATAGCATCGACAGCTCTTATTGCACTAATCAATGGCCCGCCCATGCCTTTCCCAAGGGAAACTCCTTCAATTAACCCAGGCATATCAACTAGCTGTATCTGTATACCTTTGTATTGAAGCATTGCAGGTGTAGGCTTAACTGTAGTAAAAGCGTAATGCCCAATATCTACATCTTTTCCTGTAAGCTTGTTTAAAATGGTTGATTTCCCTGAATTTGGAAGACCTGCCAAAGCAACTTGAGCTGCACCTTCTTTCCTAACAAAAAAACTAGTCCCCCCAGAACCGCCCTTCTTAAGTTCCTTTTCCTTTTCGACTTCCTTTTTTAGCTTTGATAAATTTCTTTTTATCTGAAGCTGCATCTTTTCTGTACCCTTGTGTTTAGGGATAGTGCTAAGCATAAGTTCGAGAGCAACAAGTTTTTCTTTGGGAGATTTAGCAGATTTATATGCGTCTTCTGCCTTTAGGTATTCGGGGGTAACATTTGAGGGCATGATATCAAACCAGAGTATTCATATTGATATAAAAAACTTATTTATACCCCTTTAAAAAAATTGAGATTATAAGTTATAGCGTAATGTAGAAATATAGGAAGAGTAAAACATAAACATATATCTGTATCAATTTAGTTTTTTGATTCCAATCAAGAACTTGTCACCGTCTATTTCCCATTCTTTATCAATATAGTTATTATCTTTGGAAAATAGTAAGATTTTGCTTCTTGTTTCTCTCATAATGTAGTCTTCATGATTCTTTAAGTCGGATTCAAAGCTAGATTCAACGTAAGAGTTGATGTATTCCTCTACATTTAGATTTGCTTGTTTTCGCATTTCCTGTATTCTTCTTATAACTTCTCTTGCTATGGCCTCAGACTTCAGTTCTTCTGTAATTACTGTGTAAAGATAGACTTTTCCATTCTCAAACTCGCTTAATTCGTACCCTTGCGGTATAAGATAGTTAAAGTTAACATCTTCAAGGGATATTTCAAATCCATCAAGATTGAAGAGGCCGTCTTTTTCAAATCCGGATTTTATGAGACAAGGATTATGAGACTTTAATAGCTCGACGACTTTTTTTGCATCTCCCTTAAATTTAGGGCCAATTGATTTATGATTTGGAAGGATTTCAAGCTCCTGTATTACTTCACCAATTACTATCTCTTTAACATTAATCTGTTTCTTCATTATGCCAGATAATGTCTGAACAGCTCTTTTCACATTCTCGTCTTGAGTTTCAACTATGGCCTTCGAAATCGGCCATCTTAACTTAATACCAGCTTTTTGTCTGGCGTGAAGAGTGCCCTCAATTATGTTTCTAAGTATGGACATGTTTGATTCCAACTCAGAATCAATCAACGAGGAATCATGCGCATCCCAGTCTGAAAGATGGATTGAGGATTCTCCGACAAAGTTTTTGTATATAGCTTCAGAAATAAAGGGTGATATAGGCGCTAATAGTTTTGATAATCTCTTGAATACATAAAATGAAGTAACATAAGCACTTATCTTTTCCTTGTCGTCACCCTCAAGCCACATCCTTTCCCTCACAAGACGAATATACCATCTTGAAAGATCTTCTAATATGAATTCCTTTAATTTTCTAGGTATAAAATGTAAATCAAGTGTATCAAAGTTTTCTTCAACTTCTTTTGTAAGAGTATTTATTCTAGAGAGTATCCAACTATCCTCGTCTTTTAGATATTTTTTTAGATCCTTTAGGGGTGTATTGATATCAAAGTTATCAAGAGACATGTAAAGGGTAACAAACTTGTAGGCATTCCATAATATGTTAAAGGTTCTGTAAATACTTTCAACGTTCTCCCAGTTGAACTTTAGTTTATCCCAGGGTGCAATCTCCCATAGTAAATAGAATCTTGTGACATCAGCACCATATTTTGCTATGACATCTTTTGGATCAACTACATTTCCAAGAGACTTTGACATTTTCTGCCCAAACTGATCCAAGACGAAATCATTCATCAAAACTTGATTGTATGGGGCTCTGTCAAAAACTATGAAGCTTTCAAGCATTAATGTGTAAAACCAACCTCTGGTCTGATCAAGCCCCTCAGTTATGAAATCCATTGGAAAAAGTTCATTGAATTTCTCACTATTTTGAGGGTATCCTAGAGAACTCCATGTTGAAGCTCCTGAATCAAACCAGACATCCGCTATATCAGGAACACGCTTCATCTTTTCAGAACATTTAGGGCAGTTTAGAGAAACTTCATCGATATAGGGTTTATGAAGATCCTCTGGAACTTTTCCTCCTAACGATTTTATCTCATCAATAGAAGAAACAACAGTAATATTTCCACATGAGCATTCCCATATAGGCAAAGGTATACCCCAGAACCTCTGTCTTGAGATACACCAATCTCTTGCACCTTCAATCCAGTTGTGAAACCTCTTTTCACCGGCCCAATCAGGTACCCATTTTACTTTTTTATTTTCTTTCAATATCTGGTCTTTGATAGCCTCTACCTTTACAAACCACTGGTCAGAAGCTCTGTATAACAAAGGAGATTTACATCTCCAACAGTGAGCGTATCTGTGAAAGACTGAATCTCTGAAAACAAGAAATCCTTTGTCTTCAATATCATCGATAATAAGATCATTGGCATCTTTGATGTAGATGCCCTTATACTTCCCAGCTTCTTCTGTGAAGTTTCCAGTCCCATTTACAGGAGAGAATATTGGAAGCTTAAATTCTACCCCGGCACTGTAATCTTCAGGCCCGTGCCCTGGGGCTGTGTGAACGCAACCAGTACCATCCTCCAATGTTACATAATTTGTAAGGATAATAGTATGTGCATTTGGCTCTTTGAACTGTTTGTGTATTGGTACATCATCATCAAGTATGTGCCTATATTTAAGGCCCAATAGAGCCTCTCCTTTCAAAGTTTCAATGACCTCATAATCATCAACTTCGAATAAGTTCATTAGTTTGTCCAAAAGCTCCTTTGCAACTATCCATACCTCATTCCCTGCTTTTACCCTGACATAATCATACCTTGAGTTTACTGCAATAGCAACATTTGCTGGAATAGTCCATGGAGTTGTTGTCCATATAATAATATATTCATCTTTTCTGTCAACTAAGGGGAATTTGACATAAATTGAGTCATCTTCTACATCTTTGTACTCATCAGTTGACTCATAGCCGGAGAGTGGTGTTTCGCATCTTGGACACCAAGCAACTGTGGCCTTGCCTTTATACAAAAGATTTTTTTCCCATGCTTTCTTAAAGAAGTACCAAGAGGATTCTATATATGAATTAGATAAGGTCATGTAAGGATTTTCAAAATCTCCAATCATTCCAAATCTCTTATAAAAATCAATCCATATCTTAAGGAAAGATAAGCCCCTCTCCTTGCATGCTTTTATGAATTTTTCAGTTCCTATTTTTTCTATATCGCTTTTTGTTTGGGTGCCTAATATTTCTTCAATTTTTACCTCTATGGGTAGCCCGTGCATATCAAATCCTGGTTGATGCCAAACATTGTATCCATTCATTGACTTGTATTTCAGGACAGGATCTCTCAAAGCTCTTGTCCTAGCGTGACCAATATGTGGCAATCCATTCATATACGGTGGCCCATCAAGAAAGAAATATTTAGGGCCATTTGCTCTTAACTGCTTTAATTTAGCATAGATGTCTATATCGCCCCAATCCTTTAGTATTTTTGTTTCTAAAGAAACAGGATTATAGTCTTCAGGAACCTCAGAAACCATGAAGTCAATAACTATAAATGTTTTAAAGCCTTTTGGTAAATCTAATCTTTTCTCTCTAAAACGAACTTTGGCACTGCGTGTTTTAATGGATCAAAATATTCTATATTCTTTATTTCAACACATTTCATTGAAACTTTAGAATGAAGCGTAGACGGGAGTCTCAATATTCTTTTTACGTCAACAGTGACTTTTCCATCAACTAGAGACCCATTAATTCGCTCTATATGTTGTAAGAATTCATTTTTTGTCTTATCCCCAATCCCTTTAATATCTAAAAAATCAACGTGGCGGTCTTTTATTTTTGAGATAATATTTTCTTTCTCTAAAAGAAGTGTATCTACGATATTTTTACTAAAAGGAAGATCCTTATCTTTCATTTTACCAAAGGTCAGAATAAACATTTTTCTGTAAACGGCGGGATACCCATGAGACAAGAAAAGGTCTTTGGGTTTTTTGGAACCTGTTACATATTCTAGTACTTCTGATCTTCTCTCAAGCGGGAGTACTTCTTTATCAACTACTCTTAAGTGATAGCCTCTACCAGAATATACTAAAAATAATCGTTTTATTCCCAAATCCCCCATCATTGTGTCCCGTATATGTAAAACGATTTCCTTGGCTTCCGATAGACATTTTTCACATACATTTCCTTGTTTGCAATCACAGGTTTTAACTACTAGATCTTTTGCATCAATATCAAAAACTAGTTCTGCGCCTTTCCAATCTTCTCGATTTTTAGGTTTAGAGTAATATGAAACACTGGTACAAACTGCATAAGGAAAGTTTTTAATCAGAAAATCTGAAAATTGGCCAACGTTATCAAATCCTTTGTACCTGTCATTATATCCGTTTCCATCATGATCAAACGCAAATTCCCTTTCAGTTATTCGTTCGACTATAAATTCAGGAACATCTTTCTCTTTCCATTCTTCATGGTAATATAGTTTTCTCTCTCTGAGAGAAGCTTCCTTAAACTCCATAAATCACCTTATTTATGAGTTAAAATAACTGTAACTCCCTTCGAATCTATTTTGTCGACTCTTATAAATCCAAAACGTTCAAATTGCACGATGTCGCCTTCTTTTAGAGATGCAATGCCTTCTTCTCCGTATCCGTTAATAGTGGTAAGAGAATTTGGATTAATATCCTCCCCTTCATATAAAATTCCACGGACTATAACAGATACATTGACATATTTATTAGATACCCATTGTATCTTTTTTATTTTAGAAAGTTCATCTTTAGAAGATTTTTCGTCTGTGTGCATAGCTTTGATCAAATTAGGCTGGATATCTATAACGAAGATGTTGTATAGATCTTTCAATCGGAGTATCTGACCTTTAATTATTTCCTTGAAATCATTTCCTGAAATGTAAAATTTACCATTTATATTAATATTTCTAAAGCCCCTATCTATATCTGGATGGCGCCTTAATTGAATAATTTGATATGACGCATCGATGACGTCAAGAGCCATGGGATCGGCGACGAAGTAGTACCTATCAGAAGTAGAATCGATTACTTTTCTGTTAAGAGATTCGATAAGTGACCAATCTATCTCAGGTTCTGATTTTGAAAGGCCAATCTCTTCGGCCACCATATGAATAGCTTCTGGGGTTATGCCTCTTCTTTTAAGACCACGAATTGTTACAAGTCGTGGGTCATCCCATCCGGAGACAACATGTTCTTCAATCAAAGGTCTAATTAGTCTTTTAGATGTTGGCGCTCCCTTTACTGTAAATCTAGAATATTCAATAATCTTTGGATTTCTTAAATTTAGAAGACCTCTTATATAATCTTGTAATTCTATTCTAAGTGTAAATTCATTACTTCTGAGTACATGTGTTACCCCAAGAACAGAATCTTCAATTGCGCATGCAAAGTCATAAACAGGCCATATCCTGTATTTGTCTCCTTGTATCGGGTGAGGATGATCAACGACTCTTAGCATAGTTGGATCTCGCATTACAGTATTTTTCGAAGTCATATCTCCCCTAAGTCTAAGAGAATATTTTCCCTCTTCGGCAGTTTCCATTTCTTTCCAAAGAGAGAGATTGTCTTGAATTGAGTTAGAAACACACGGACAATCTTTTGAATCGTACCTAAGTTTGGATACATACTCTGCATCACAATTGCAAACATAAGCCCTACCCAAATTAATTAAATCTAAGGCATACTTATAGTAAAGTTCCATATCGTCTGACATATTTCGTTCTTCATCCCAAGTTATTTTCAGCCATTTTAAGTCTTGTTTGATGGCATCATAATATTCAAGTTTTTCCTTTTTGGGATTTGTATCATCAAATCTTAGAATTACTTTACCCTCGTATTTTTTAGCATAATAATAATTGAAATAAAATGACATGCCATGCCCGATGTGTGGATATCCATTTGGCTCTGGAGGGAGTCTTGTTACGACTTTTCCCATTTCTGCCCCTTCAAGTGGAGGGAGTGCTTTTGGGCCTTCTTTTTCCCTTGGTTTTTCCGAAAAATGTTCAGGATATACCTGTCTTAGTTTATATTCTATATCTTTGTTAGACATTTTTGAAATCTGAGTAATTGCTTCTTCTACTGATGAGATTACATCCTTTGCCTGTTTTCTCATTTCAGGTAACTCAGCCATGATTTTTCCAGTAACGGCTTTAGAATTTGGAGTACCGCCATACTGAAAGGCATTAATAAGAGCATATTTAAGTGCAAGTTTGCGTAAATCTTCACTCATTTAATCACAAAAGATAATATAAGTTCAATATTAAAAGGTTATCAATTGAATTGATATTAAAAAAATTAATTAAGATTTTTTTGCGATTTTAACTTTTTTATTGAAGGTAGAAAATATGCTGAGCCCATTAGTATAAATCCCAAAAATCCAAATGGGTGAGGTATAATAAATGCTACAAGTATGCCTATACCTGCCAATATCATTCCGTCTCTAGTACATAGAGGACATCCTACTGTTGAACAAGATGTATCCTTATTTATAGAAGATTTTTCATCCATACAAAGCACAAAGCATTAATATTTATAATAATTTCCGTGAATTATTTATCACATAATAGTTTTTGTATTTTATATTCCAATAATTAATTATTCTATTAAATTACAGAGTTATAAATTGAAAGCGAAAGATTTATATACTTAATGTTAGGTTAACATATAGTGTAGGAAATACACGAGGTGAATCAAATGACTTGGTTTGATGTGATGGAAGATATGAGAAAAATGCAGGAAGAAATTGAGAGAGCGTTTCCTGAGTTTTGGAGAAGAACTCCTCTGCTAATTCCTGGAGAGTCTAAAGAAGGAGAAGTAGTAAAATATAGAAGACCATTGACAGATTTGAAAGAAACTGAAAATGAATTAATAATGGTTCTTGAAATGCCCGGTATAACAAAAGATGACATTGACATAAAAGTAACAGAAGACTCAATTGAGATAAAAGCAGAAAAGAAATATGAAACTAAGGAAGAAGATGAGAAAAAAGGATATTTTTTCCAGGAAAGAAGATATCAAGGATTTTACCGATCAATTCCATTGCCATCTGGAATAAAGGCTGAAGAAACCGAAGCTAAATTTGATAATGGCATACTAGAGATAACGATGAAGAAAGCAGAAGAAAAAGAAAAGGCGCTAAAAGTAAATGTCAAATAATTTTACTTTATTTTTTTAATTATTTAGTCTAAACAAGTCTATGTTGAATTGGAGGTACATAACTAGCTACTTTCTTGATTTTAAAATCATTTTCTAAAAGAGATTTAATCTGTAATGGCGGAACTCCCAAGGATATTTCTCTTGTTCTCCCATATCTTCCCTTACTAACAACTTTTGCGTTTAGAATACCAAGCATATCCAGTTCTGATATCAAATCAGATACTCTTCTTTGAGTAAGATTATCAAGTTTCAAAATATTGCTTAAGTCTTTGTATATGTTAAATACATCTCCTGTAATAATCTCCCCAGGCATGTATTTTTCTAAAAGGTATACAGAATAAAGAATAAGTTTTGATTGTGTGGGAAGTGTTTTAATTACTTCAGAAATTCTATCCTGTTCAATTCTATCCTTTGCAACTCTTACGTGAGGTTCTGTAACTTTTTTGGCATTTTGTCTTTCAGCTATCTCACCGGCTGTTCTTAAGAGGTCAAGAGCCCTCCTAGCGTCTCCGTGCTCTTGAGCTGCGAAAGCTGCACAAAGTGGTATTACACCAGGAGTGATTGCTGATTCATTAAACGATATTTTTGACCTATCTTCCAATATATCCATTAGTTGCGGTGCATCATAAGGCGGAAATATAATTTCCTCTTCACCAAGAGAGCTCTTCACTCTAGGGTCCAAAAACTCGATGAATTTTAAATCATTTGAAATGCCTATGATACTGACCCTAGCGTTTTCCAAGTCCCCATTAATTCTCGTTAAATTATAAAGAACATCATCTCCTCCTTTTTTGAGGAGCTGGTCAACTTCATCAAGAATAATAATAACAAGTTTCTTTTCACTATCAAGACTCTGAGAGAAAACGTCATAGATTTTATCTGTAGGCCAACCCGTAAGGGGAACTGACTGACCAAAGTATTCGGATAATTTTGATAGTAGCCTATATTGAGTATCTACTACTTCACAATTAATATAAATAAAAGTAATTGGCATATCCATTTTAACATTTGAATTAAGATCAGGTTTTGGAAGTCCTGTATTACAATCAATTGAAGGAGAAGTTTTCAAAAATGCCTTCCCACCAACTTTTTTTACAAGGCCGTTTCCAACATATTTTACAACGACTGTTTTACCTGTCCCAGTTTTACCATAAACAAAAATATTTGAAGGTGTTTCACCTTTAAGTGCGGATACTAATATAGCTGCAAGTTTTTCAATTTCATTTTTTCTATGTGGTAATATTTCAGGAGTATATGAATGGCGTAAAACTTCTTTATTTTTAAAAATTGAATTAGACAAAAGAAGTTCATCAAATAAGTCATCGAGTGATGATTGTTTATTTGACATGAAATCTTCAACACTTGAAGCAATAGTATATTGTAGCTCCTCTTTGTCTGAAACTTCAGAGAAAGTTTTTGTCTTAGAATTTTCGTCGTATTTTAAAGGTATTCCTGCGTTGTCACCATTCAATTATATCACACTACTACTTTACTAATAACTATCCTTTTTATATATTTCTCCCACCCCCTTATTTCCTTTGGAGATTTACTTTAATAAAAAAAATTTGATTGAAAAGAAAAGAATCTGCACTATTTTAAAGAAACAGAGGTTAATTTGGCCTTTTCTATAATAATATCTTTTAGTTAAAATTTAAGATTATATAGATTTAATCTGTGTTTGTTTGCTCAAATGATTTTTATGATAGGAAAAATTTATATAGTTAAAAAAACATATTTAATTAGGAATCTATAAAAATTTGTATTAGTTAGTAAAAACAAATAATAAAAATTTGTTTCGAGTGGAAGTAGAGGGGTATCCCTGTAAATAATAATTTAAATGAATATTCCATTATTCTATTATGCAAGACAATGATACTTACTTTGAAAGCTATCAAAAAGCTGGAGATATACTTAAGATTGTAAAAGAAGAATCAAGAAAACTAGTTTTAAATAATTACAAAGTAGTTGACTTGGTAGAATTTATAGAAAATAAAGTCATTGAAATGGGTGGGCTGCCAGCCTTTCCATGTAATATTTCTATTAATAGCGTAGCTGCACATTATACTCCGAATATCGATTCAGATTTAGTTCTTAAGAGTGGCGATTATGTAAAGATCGATATTGGATGCCATATCGATGGATGTATTGCTGATACTGCATATACTGTTAAAGTCGATGAGAATGATGATGATCTTATAAAGGCTTCACAAGAGGCCTTAAAAAACGCAATAGCAGCAGTCGAACCCGGCGTTAAGACCAATTATATTGGAAAGATAATAGAAGAAACAATTAAAGATTTTAATTTTAATCCGATAAAAGAACTTTGTGGTCATGGTCTTAGGCCTTATGTTCTCCATTCAGGGATCACAATACCAAATTACAATAGTAACATTGGAACAAAACTTAAGGAAGGAGACACTTTAGCAATAGAGCCTTTTGCATCCACTAAAGCTGGAAAGCTTAAGACTTCTGAAGAAGTTTACATTTTTAAATATCTTCAAGATAGACCCCTAAGAGATCCTGGCTCAAAGAAACTATTGAATGTTATTAAACAAAACTATAGAACTTTGCCTTTTGCAGAGAGATGGCTTGAAAAAAATCATGCTGGCCTTAAAATTAACTTCTCTTTGAGAACACTTATTAGGGCAAATGTTATTTATCCTTATAATGTATTATTAGATAGTGAAGGAGGATTGGTGTCTCAGGCTGAAAATAGCTTGATTGTAACTTCAAGTGGCTGTGAAGTATACACCTAGATAATATGATATGTATGATTTGTGGAAAACAGGTCATTTACCCATATATATGCAGACTTTGTGGAAGAACAATATGCATATCATGTGTTTTAGAAGGGCAAATCTGCAAAGAATGCATAAAAACTGGAAAAAAATTTAAATAAAATATACTATTCGTTATATTTATTTAAACATATCGCTAATTCCGAAACTCTTTTATATGAATAATTATTAACAAAACACAATCCTAGGGGGTAATTTTAATGAAACACATTGTTTTCGACGAAAAGAAATGCGCCGGTTGTAACCTCTGTGAATTATTTTGTTCATCCAAGTGGTACGATGCATTTAATCCAAGAAAATCTAGAATTAGAATTAAAACGGAAGATTATGTTGAGCCTAACTATAGCGTTTGTTTACAGTGCGACGATGCCCCATGTGTCGAAGCATGTCCAACAGATGCATTAGTAATTGATCAAGACTTAGAAAGAGTCGTTCTCATTGAAGATTTATGTATTGGTTGTAGATTATGTGTTAGAGCCTGCCCGTATGATGGTATTTATTGGCATAAAGATTACAAACTCCCAATTAAATGTAATTTATGTGAAGGGGATCCCGAATGCGTAAAGATATGTCCCAAAAAAGCCCTTGAGGTAGGTGAATAAAATGATTTATAGTTATACAGGTAAAATATTACATATAGATCTTACAACAGGAAAAACTGAAGTAGAAACTCCAAATGAACAATTTTATAGAAAATGGCTTGGTGGAAATGGATTTGTTATAAAATACCTTTATGATGGTCTAAAAAAAGGAACTGATCCTCTAGCTCCTGAAGCAGTTTCTGTTTTTGCATCTGGCCCTTTGAGTGGTACTTTGTCGCACGGTGCAGGTAGAACCCACTTTGGAGCGAAATCTCCTCAGACGGGATTACTTGCCGATAGTAGCGCTGGTGGAGGGCTTTCTGCAATGTTAAAATATGCAGGATATGACGCAGTTGTAATTAAAGGAAAAGCTGCTTCACCCGTAATGATAGTTATTAATAACGATAAAGTTGAGATAAGAGAAGCAGAGCGATTCTGGGGGCTTTTGACAATAGAAACACAACACAGACTCAAAAAAGAATTAACGCCAGAATATAAAATAGCCTGTATAGGACCAGCAGGTGAAAAGTTGGTACCTATGACTTCAGTTATTACTGATACTAGAGTTGCCGGAAGAAGTGGTAACGGGGCTGTTTGGGGATCAAAGAATCTTAAAGCTGTAGCTATATATGGGGACAACGACGTTAAAGTAGCGGACATGGAAAAAGTAAAAACATTATATGCTGAATTTGCTCAGAAGGCGAAGGAAACTTTAGTAGGTCTTTCAAAATACGGAACTACCGCTCTCCCTGCAAGTATTAATGCATTTGGAGGTATGGGAACAAGAAATAATCAGTTCGAAATATTTGAGCATGTTGATGGGATCGGAGGAGAAACACTTAATACCCAACATTTAATTAGACATAGATCATGTTTTAGTTGCTGTATCCACTGTGCAAAAGACTTCAAAGTCAACAAATGGGACAGTGTTTCTGAAGGGCCTGAATATGAAACTCAATTTTCTTATGGTAGTATGCCAGCTATAGCTGACGCTGATTATGTAATTGCGGCAGACAGACTTTCAGATGAGTATGGAATAGATACCATTTCTACAGGCGTAACTGCTTCAATGGTCATGGAGTTAATGGAGAGAGGTCTCTTAACAGAAAAGGACACTGGTGGCAAAACATACAAATTTGGCAATGGGGAAGATCTCTTAGAACTAGTTAGAATAATTGGAGAAAAGAGAGGGAAATTTGGAGAATTACTTGGAAAAGGGACAAGAGCACTAGCAGAAAAATTAGGCGGCGACGCTTATAAGTACGCATATAATGTTAAAGGCCTTGAACCTGCAGGTCACTCCCCAAGAGCCCAAAAGACAATGTCGGTAGGATATGCAACCTCACCAAGAGGAGGAAGCCACCACGATGCAAGACCAATTGAATATGGATTACCTCCTGAGAAGAGAAACACGACAGAAGGGAGAGCATTGAATGCTTTTAATACACAGAACTGGACATGCCTAGGGGATTCACTTGTAGTTTGCCACTTTGAAGAGAAGATATATGGCACATCTGTTGCTCAAGTGCATTCGGACTGGATAAATGCAGTAACTGGGTGGGACACAACTCTTGACGAAGTAAAATTAATGGCAGAGAGAATATATAATCTTGAAAGATTATTTACTATCAGAGAATCGGGAAAAGCAAGAACTGGTGACACGCTTCCATGGAGAGTCATGAACGAGCCAATCCCATCAGGAACTTCAAAAGGAATGTATACTACACAAGAAGAACTTGACAAAATGCTCGATGAATACTATGATCTTAGGGGCTGGGACAGAAAAGGAGTTCCAACAAAGGCAACATTAAAAAGACTTGGATTAGAAGAGTACTCTTAAAAAAATATATTTTTCTATTTTAATTAATTTTTAAATCAACTATTTTTATATTATATTTCATTAATATCTCTTTAATTACTCAGTTTATTAATAATAGAAAAGTTTATATATAAACTAATAATTATATGTTTAAATAGTGGTAGTTATTATGAAGGATAAATCATTTTTCATAGTTTTAATTTTATTTTTCTTAGGAATATTTTTCATGCCAATCAATTCTCCAGTATTTCAAGAATCATTATTTAGCGCCTTTTACCTTCTTCACGACTATGCAAGATTACATTTTCTGACATGTTTAGTTCCTGCAATGTTTATCGCTGGCGCAATAAGTATTTTTGTAAAAAAAGATGTTGTATTGAAATATCTTGGCAGTGAAAGTAGTAAACTTTATTCTTATTCAATAGCATCTGTTTCAGGATCTATACTTGCGGTATGTTCTTGTACCATACTCCCACTATTTGCATCAATTAGGAAAAGAGGTGCAGGATTAGGGCCTGCAATAACTTTCTTGTTTTCAGGACCTGCAATAAATATCGCCGCTATATTTCTTACTTTTAGTGTTTTAGGATTTGATATTGGATTAGCTAGAGTTATTTCTGCAGTTGGGCTGTCCATTATTGTTGGTTTATCAATGGCCTTAATTTTTAGAGAGAGATCGGAAGGTGGCAAACTTTATTTAGAAGAAAGTGCACAAGTTTCAGTTTCCTCAAAAATATTATCTATGTTTTTCTTATCATTAATAATGATCCTAGTAGTAAATGGTTTATCAATAGGCCTGCCTCTGAAATATACTCTCACAGGGATTCTAGTTTTAATCGTGGCTTTAATCGTGATTTTTAAGTTTTCTAAAGAAACTTCAAAGTCATGGCTCAATGAAACATGGCATTTTGCAAAAATGTTAATCCCTCTTCTTTTTATTGGTGTCTTTATAGCCGGATTCATAATGCCATTACTCCCACAACATTTGATAGAGCAGATAGTAGGTAAAAATAATCTCTTAGGAAATCTAATCGCTTCTGTCTTTGGAGCATTTATGTACTTCTCAACGTTGACTGAAATACCTATATTACAAGCACTAATATCAAAAGGAATGGCCAAAGGCCCAGCTCTGGCCTTATTATTGGCTGGCCCTAGTTTGAGTTTACCTAATATGCTCGTGATTAGAAGGGTATTGGGTTCCAAAAGAACTATAGTTTATGTAATCCTAGTTGTTATATACTCCACAATCGCCGGATTTATATTTGGTATTTTATAATTTCTTATTGTTAAATATGTATAAATATTTTATGATTATGGCATCAAAACTTTGTCTATAGTATAGATTATTCCATTTGAGCAGCTTATATCCGGACTTATAACTGTTGAATTTTCAAGTTTGACAGTTTCAACGTCATTTGCGCAAAAACATAATATTGTTGGGGTCAGACTAACATCTTTCCCATTTAGGGTGATTAACTTATTTTTTTCTTCCTTCTTTATTTCTGCTATTTTTATAAGATCAGATACGGTGTATTTACCAGATACTATGTGAAACTTCAATATTTCTTCTAATTTAGTTTTATTATTTAAGAAATCCTTTAGGTCTCCTTCTTCTATTGTTGCAAATGCACTATCTTGTGGAACAAAGACTGTAAATGGACCATGGCTTGTTAAAAAATCCATTAATCCAGCAATTTTTACTGCATTGACAAAAGTATTAAAAATTCCTATATCTATAATAGTTTCAATAATATTCTTCATTAGATAACTTCCTATAGGGCTGTGATTATAAATTATATTTAATTATTTCTTACATTCACAGTTTATGTTACCTTTTAGTATTTCTTTCCAATCCCCTAGTATATCATGTGTCCAACAATCGTCGGCGCCTGCAGCTTCTCTCATCACCAAAGCAAAAATATAACTGAGTTCCTTTACTGTTGCCCCCGCTTCTAGAGCCCCTTTGAAATGTTTTAAGACACATGGTTTTGATCTAGCCTTAATAGAAAGTGCAAAGCATATGAACTGATACGTCTTCTCATCTATTGTTCTTTTATCTTTGTATAGTTCGTCCATCTCGTCTAATAATTTTGTAAATTCAGGGAAGAATTCTTCTAACATTCTCATATATAATCCTCCAATTATTTGATTCCAAGAATCTTATTAAGTTCCTCTTCTGATGGATTTCCAACTTTTACAACTTTTCCATCTATTAATATTGCTGGGCTACCCATTATACCTTCATTGATAAGATCATTAATATCAGAGCTGTATTCAACACTTGCATTTATTTTTTCCTCGTTTGCCATTCTTTTTATTTTTTCATACAGATTTTCGCACGTTGCACATCCACTTCCCAAAACTTTTATTTTTATAGAATCAATCCTCCTTATTTACTATATTTAGAATTTTCCCAACCCTAGGGTCTTTTATTTTATATAATATTTTTTTTCCATCTCTTCTTGATTCAATAATGTCCCAATCTTGTAATTTTGAGAGGTGCATAGAAGTATTTGGCTGAGATCTTTTTATCAATTCAGGTATTTCACATGCACATCGTTCTCCAGAGACAAGTATACTTAGGATTTTGTATCTTGTAGCCTCTCCCATACCTTTAAGAAGTAGGATATTTCTTTTTTCATTTGAAGTCATGTGCCATTATTTATATATTGATATATAAAGTTTTTCAAAAATATTTTCAAAAGATGATTTGTTGGATTAAATTATAAAACAATCTTTGATTTTGAATTATCAAAAACGTATTGTTTTGGATAATACCAAAATATTTATAAATATATTATAAATAACTACTTATATGTTTATATATGAAATGCTACTCTGGAGGAATAAATAATGAGAAAATACTTATCAATCCTTCTTATAATTACAACTTTATTAATATTTTCTGCATGTGTTAGCAACAGCGCAGAGAAGCCACAAACGAATACACAACCAAATACAAATCAAGGAAACACTAACACTGTTCCAGAAAAAGTAAATGTATTAAAAGTTGAAGTAATTCATTTTCATCCAAGAGTAGGATGTGTCAGTTGTACTACATTAGGTGCATACACAGAAGAAACAGTTAATAAATATTTTTCAAAAGAGCTCCAATCTGGAAGAATTACTTTTAGACATGTTAATTATGAGCTAACAGAAAATCAGGAACTTGTCTTATTATATAGACCACCCGGCTCTGCATTGTGTATAGGGGTATACGATGATCAAGGTCACCTTTTCATTGAAGAAAACTATGGTGGCTGGTATCGACTTAACAATAAAGATACTTTTTTTCCCTATATGAAACAGCTTATTGAAATGAGACTGAATGGGGATCTTACCAAAATATAATAGTCCTTTTTTATTGGTGATATTGTGGATCAATCTAACAATGATAAGATGCTGGATGATAAAATTCAACACTTGACAAAGTTATATCTTTCTCATGCTATTTCCAAAGACGAATTTGAATCTAGAAAGAAAGGGATACTGGCCTCATATTCGACAGATGTTATTAAAGACGAGAACAAAGAACTCCCTACAAAAAATAAATATCCAAATAAAATTTTATTAATAATTCCATTATTTGTTTTAATTATTGGGGCAGGATATTTATTCTTTACCAAAGGAAATACTATATCTTTAATGCCTTTATTTGAATCTTTAGGTAGAAGTAATATTCCTCTTATAGCAGCTTTCTTCATAGGTTTAATGACTACAATAAGTCCGTGCCCACTTGCAACTAACATCACCGCTATAGCTTATATCTCTAAAAAAATAGGGAATAGTAAACACACAATTCTGGTAGGTATTATTTATACTATTGGTAGAATGATTGTATACATAGGTATAGCCGCAGTAATAGTATGGATTGGAATTAGTACATTTTCAATATCAATTATGCTTCAAAAATATGGGAAATTACTTTTAGGGCCACTTATGTTAGTTTTTGGTATTTTAATGCTTAACATCATCAATATTAGTTTTGGGAAAAGTAGCGAAAGAATGTCTAAGCTTAAGGAATATTTGTCTGAGAAAGGACTAATTGGGAGTCTATTATTGGGAATGTTATTCGCTTTAGCGTTCTGCCCAATAAGCGGTGTATTTTACTTTGGCATGCTTATACCTTTGGCACTTCAGAACAGTGATCCAATCCTTATACCTTCGATATTTGCAATTGCAACAGGATTACCTGTAATCATATTTTCACTAATATTAGTTTTCAGTGTTTCAAAGATTGGAGATGTTATGAAAAAAGTCCAAACTTTTGAAAAGTGGATGAGAAAAGCCGTTGCATTTATATTTATTTTAGTTGGGGTCTATTATATGTTCCTTATATGAAGATAAACCTATAAGATTTTATTCTTTCTTAGGAATAATAAGTAGATTAAATAATGGTTAATTTAATTTATAATAAAAAGCCTTTTATAATTAGTAATAATAGTTTAATAACTTACGATTGGAGGTAAAATTATGAGAAAACTAATTGGAATATTCGTAGCAATTATATTAACTGTTTCGATGTTGATAACGCCAATATATGCAGCCCAAAATACTCCGCCAACTCTCGAAGGCGGGGTTCTATTCTATACTTTCCAGGGAAATACCTTTTCTTACAAATTTCAAGTTATGTATGAAGATGCCGATGGAGATTTACCTGCATATATGTTTGTCTACATTAACGGCTCTAGGAAATTAATGGAAAAACAAGATATTTCAGATAATAATTCAAAAGACGGCATTTTATATGTAGTACCATTATCTGAAAACGATTTATTTAAAATGGCCCCAAAGGCAAGAGGCTGGGAAATTGAATACTGGTTTAGAACTAACGATGGGCATGGTCCTGTAACTACTGCAAAATCAAACTTATTTGCATTAGACTATGATGCCATGGGTCTTGTATCCTCAAACTCTGCAGGCGGAAGCAGTTCTGGCGGTTGCAGTAGATGTGCAAGCGGATAATATTTTAATATTTATATTTTTTTATTCAATCCTTTGTACGGTGTATATATGGAAGAAAATAAACATAAGAAAGGATTGGGTATATTTGAAAAATATCTCACTGTTTGGGTATTCCTCTGTATTGGCGCTGGAATAGTTTTAGGAAAAATAGCACCGACAGTTGCAGTAGCCATAGATTCATTTTCATATTATCAAGTTTCAATACCTATTGCAATCTGCCTATTCTTCATGATGTACCCTATAATGGTTAAGATTGATTTTTCAGAAGTTGTAAAAGCAGCAAAAACTCCAAAACCTGTTGGAATGACATTGTTTATCAACTGGGCGATAAAGCCTTTTTCTATGTTCGTCATAGCTTCATTTTTTCTTGGAGTTTTATTTAAAGGATACTTACCAGGAACTGAAATACTAATTACAGGCCAAGAAGTTGAACTTTGGAGAAGTTACATATCTGGAACAATTCTTTTGGGAATTGCGCCGTGTACTGCAATGGTCTTAGTTTGGAGTTATTTGGCTAGAGGAAACGATGGCCTTACCTTAGTAATGGTCGCCATAAATTCACTTACCATGCTATTCTTATATGCGCCTTTAGGTGGGCTATTACTTGGAGTAAACGCAATGCCAATACCCTGGCAAACAATACTATTATCTGTTACAATATATGTTGGATTGCCACTACTTGCAGGCTATATTACAAGAAAACAACTTATTAAATCAAAAGGACTCCAATGGTTTAAAGAAAAATTCTTACATAGACTTACTCCTGTTAGTATTATTGCTCTTTTAATAACATTAGTGCTACTATTCTCTCTCAAAGGAGAATTAATAATTAATTATCCACTGACTATATTTTGGATTGCCATACCCTTGTTCATCCAGACTCTATTTATTTTTGCATTAGGATATTTTGCTCTGTCAAAAATCTTAAAACTTGGATATAGAGATGCCGCTCCTGCATCAATGATAGGTGCTTCTAATCACTTTGAAGTTGCAATTGCAACAGCTACTACCTTGTTTGGTCTTTCATCTGGTGCAGCACTTGCAACAGTTGTAGGTGTTTTAATAGAAGTGCCAACAATGTTACTTTTAGTTTCAATCTGTAAAAAAACATGCTACTTATTCCCAGGATGCGATCTTCCTTGGCCACAATGCAAAAAAAGTGCCAATAAATCTATTTTTTAATTTATTTTTCTATTTCTTTCAAAGCTCTATTGAATGAATCTCTTAATGAATTAATAGTTCCTTCTCTTATTACAACTTCACTATTAAAATGCGATGCAAACTCTTTGCATTTGGCCCTAAAATTAGACTTATCAATAAAATCAAGTTCTATACCTATTACTCTTTTATAGTCAGAGCTTCCAAGAGTCAGATTAAACTTTTCTTTAATATTCATCTCAGATAACTCGGCCATTCTTTTTGAGTCAAGATTTCTAGTCTTTTCTTCCAAAAGTCTTGCCCAGTGTTTTGCCCAACCAGGAGTCATAAAAAAATTATTTGTGGTCTGTTCTAACTCTTTTAGATAATTTTCACTTGACCCTATAAGGGCGCAGATACAATCATCCATTATCTCTCCCTTTTCATTAGTTAGAATATCAAACGGGACTATTATTTTGTTATTAATCAGTAATTCTCGTATAGAACCTAAGGCATTACCACACAGCCCATAAAGTAGGAGTATATAATCAACATGCTTTTCAATTTCTTTTGAGGCGTTTACCACTTCTCTTTTGATATCTTCTGCATATAAGTGAAGTGCAAAAGGCAGGATATTAACAACTACCTCAAGAGGGGCTTGTCTTTTTAGAAATCTTGTTGAGCATAACTCCCTTGCAATTGTAATTTTTTCATAGTTGTATTTAGTTTCAAGCATTTTTTGAAACTCTTTTGAAGAATCACTTGATACAAGTATGATCCTTCCTATATTATCATATTCAGATAGTAACTTTAACAGTTCTTCTTCAAAGATTTCACATGCAACTATACCTATTCTCTTCATAATCTCTTGTCTAACGTTATTAGGTTTATTTAAAAGAATTCTTATTATAATAGAAATATTTATATATGCGCATATATACATAAATATTATGGATATGCAGGTAGAGATATTCAAAGCACTAGGCGATGAAACTCGTCTTAAAATTGTTAAATGCCTATTAATTCAAGAGTACTGTGCATGCGAGTTCACGTTTGATATTCAAAAAGACCAGACTACAATATCGAGGCATCTTAAGATTTTAGTCGATGCGGGTATATTAAAATCTGAAAAGAAAGGTAGGAATATTATCTACAGTATAAAAGACAAGGCCACAATCGACATGTTAAAAAATTTTGGCGTTGAAGGAATGGCGTGTTGTGAGGGAGATTAAATATGAGAGATGAAGATATTAAGAGAATTGTAAGAGAAAATTATTCAAAAATAGCATCTTCTAACTGTGATTGCAATTGCGGATGTGGAGGTGGGAATAATAATGAACTAATTGCTAAATCATTGGGTTATTCAGACACACAGATTGGAAATGTATCTGAGGCCAATCTTGGATTGGGTTGTGGAAATCCTACTGCACTTGGCGAGATAAAGGAAGGAGAAACTGTACTAGATCTTGGTTCAGGGGCAGGACTTGACTGTTTTCTTGCTGCAGATAAAGTTGGAGAAAAAGGAAAGACAATAGGTGTCGACTTCACTGAGACAATGGTCCAAAAAGCAACGCAAAATGCAAAAAAATATGGATATAAGAACGTTGAATTTAGACATGGCGACATAGAAAATCTTCCAATTGATGATGGTTCGGTAGATGTCATATTAAGTAATTGTGTGATTAATCTTGTGCCTGATAAGGCCAAAGCCTTCAATGAAGCTCACAGAGTTCTAAAGAAAGGAGGAAAAATGTACATATCAGATATAGTCTTGCTTCAAGATCTAAGTGATGATTTAAGAAAAAATGAGATGCTTCTTGTTAGCTGTATTGCGGGTGCAATATTAAAAGAAGATTACCTTAAAATAATCAAAGATACAGGATTTGAAATCTTTACTACCTCTAGTGATGAAGAAATAAGCATAAGGCAATATTATGGATTGCCTATTGAAAGTTTGAGCATTGTAGCAATAAAGAAATAAACAGTAATTATTATTATCTTCTTTACTTTGAGAATTAATAATTCATGTTCCTACTCTCTTCTTTTTAATATCGAATAATTTTTTAGTATCTTTAAAAAATCTTTCTTGAATTACTAAAAAAGAGGGTAAAAACAACAGAGTTATCCCCGCGCAGCTGAATACACCAACAAAGAGAAGTTTACCCATAACATCAAGGAAATTAAGAGTTGCAGCTAGAATTGCCATAAATCCAAATCCGGATACAAAAGAAGAGAGAATAACTGGCTCAAATACACCTCTAACAGTATTTACTATCCTTTCAACCATAATGGGGCTTTTCTCTAATCTAAATCTGTTTATTGTTTGAATGGCAAAATCAATTCCAATCCCCGCCATAATTGACATAATTCCAACAAGTCCTGAGTCTATAGTTGTACCCATAAATCCTGCTATACCCATCATCCAGATAACACCTACTCCTACGGATAGTAGAGGGATAATTCCATATCGAACTGACATAAAAGTCAACATTACACATGCTAAGATCCCAATTAATCCCAAAATTGAAAGTTTTGACATCTCTGGCATAATAATGTCTGTTAATTCTCTAATCATTGCCATAGTGCCACCAGGCTGAACTGAAAGGGGGGTCAAACTTAATACTTTTTTAACATCATCATAAACTTGAAGCTGATCAGCACCCTTAGAAACATCTAATCTTATGATGAGATATCCTAAACTATCAGACACTTCAAGTCTTCTCTTTAAATCTTCCTTTGGTAGATATATGTCTTTAATATCTAAGTTGAATGAAGAGCCTTCAATACCATAAACATTAATCAGCTGATTATTTAGTAGATATACCTCTTTTAGTACATTTGAAGAGAGCACATTTTCTGATTTTATTAGAACTAACATTGAGTCATATCTCTGAAATTTATCCTTTAAGATATTAAATACCTTTATCACTTCAGAATTTTCTGGCAATGAACTCTCTTCAGTTTCTTCTATGAATTTAAGATAATTTATGCCTGATGCGAGTAATAGTGTTATAAAAATACCGGCCACAAGAAAGGATTTTGGTCTTTTAGCCTGTAGCTCAGTAAATCTGACAATATTTTTATCTAATTTTTTATTTCTTATTTCAATTCCACTAACACTCCATTCCTTCAAAGGCATTAGACATGGCAAAAAGAAAAAAGCCCCTATCAAGCAGTTTATTATGCCTAGCGATAGCGTCTGACCAAGATGCACAACTGAGAGCATACTAGAAAAAGTAAGGGCCGCAAAACCTGCAATAGTAGTGGTACTTGATCCAATAGTACCTTTACCAACACCCGCAACCATTGCGACTACTCTTGTCTCATTCGTTGCTCCTTTTTTTGCTTCCTCTCTGTACCTTGACATCATAAATATTCCATACTCAGTTCCAAGACCAATAATAATGGCCCCAAAAGTCCCCGTGGCCATACTTATAGGTACGTCCATAAGGGCTAGTTGTCCTGTAGTCCAGATCATTCCAAGAAGAGGAGGTGCTATAACTAAAAATGATTTTAAATGAAAAATCAAAGTCAACAGTATAAGTATGATTAACAATGCAAAGGCAACAGTTTTTATTATATCCTCTTATAGAATTTCTAGCAAAGTTTTAATCAGAATTGGGGATCCAGTAACATTATAATTTAACCCATAAAGATTTTCTTTTTCTACTTCTTCCTCGACTATTTTAATTATTGAATTAATGCTTGTTTGATCATAAACAAAGCTAGTAGTCCTGACCAATACAATTGCTGCTGAATAGTCACTTGAGAGTAATTGGGGAATAGTATCTGCAAAATTTTTCAAATATGTATCATTATCAGGAATTTCTCCAAAAATAGAATAATAAACTGTCCCGGGGCCTAAAGAGTCCAGAATTTCCGGACGAGATTCTGACCTCTGCTCTAGCCTATATATACTTTCTAATGATTTTTTGTTTCTTATATCTGAAACTTCATTAAGATCAGTTTCTAAAAGGATAATTATGGCCTCTTCTGCGCCAAACTCATTTGTGATTAGCTCTTGAGTCTTTACTACATCAAACTCTTGAAGGTATTTCTTTCATTAAATCAGATTCAAAACTAAGATTTAGAGACTGGGCAGCGAAAAATACAGTTAGTATTAACATTACAATTACGATAATTTTAGAATATCTGTATTCCAATATACCTAATTTTCCCAGAGCAGTTTTTCTTAAATCATACACCGGACTACTTCCAATTATTTATTCATATTTTAAATGGCCTCTTAGTTATTAACATTTGTGATGAAAATAATTTTAATTATCCAAGTAAAATATTTATAAAAGACCCATACTATAATTAGTATTATTACAACAAAAGAACCAAAGTGTCTTATATATGGCTCAGAAAAGATTTTTGTAATTATCTAAGGAATTCCAGGCCATGGTCTTTTAAAAAACTCTCAAAAAGGAGAATTTATCCTGGGTGGCTGTAAGACCAAACCAGAAGCGCCAAGATATCACTGCAAGAGATGTAAGAACGAGTGGGGTAAGTTGAAGGATGGCCCTGAATATTTTTGAGTTAGAGATTAGTCAAAAAATAGAATAATTAAAGAAAAATAGATTATTTTTTATCTTTTAACTCTGCAAAACTTTTCCAACCTAATTCAGGCATTTCAGCTTGCATCATTGCCCTATCTGCCGAACCAAGACCATACATCTTGTCTATCGCCCTCAAAGCTTCACCAATTTCACCACTCATGTCGTTAGGTTTCGTCGTTGATTTATTCTCTCTTAATATTAGTAACCAATCTGTATAATTTTTTTCTACTGGCATGTGTATCACCACATTAATTTTTCTTTTTATGTTTATAAATTTTTCGTCAATTACATTAAAAATAAATATTAATATCGACAATTCTAGGATTGCCTAAAATTATTTCCTTCACCTAATAAGCTATACAGATATCTAAAATAATAAAAAAATATTCCATAAACAGGTAAAAATCATTATATGGAACTTTTGGATATTATTCAAAGAATCAATGATGTTATTTCTTTCTAGAATAAATCTTTACGGCATAGTTATTTCTAATCTTAAAATTAGGGCCAAATCAAAACTTCATTAGTTCTTCTTCCCATTCTTTTTTGCATTCACAATCGTACTCTAATATTTTTGCATCGTTATTAATTGAGAATCCTAAAATTTTTTTTTCAATTTCTCTATTACACCTCTTACAATTTTTAGGGCCACGTGATCTACCAAATGCCACAGGATGGCAAATAATATCCGATCTCAATTTTGAAGTCTTTTTTAGAATTTCCAATATACTCCACCCCCAAGGTGGCGAATACTCTCCTTTTTTCCAGAGGTACTCAACAAGGGTATTCTTATGGACTGTCATAGGATTAAATGAAATCACATCAGCAATATTTTCAATAGCTTTTGCAGAGTTTATCGCATCATGTATGGCTTCTTTCTCAGTTAGATATGGAGGCTTAATCATCAAATAGGCCTTATTTTTAACACCTAGATTTTTTAAAATATCACTTGCAGAAATATAATCTTCAAAGGTAAATCCCTTGTTGATTGAATGCTTTAGTATTTTGTTATTTGATGATTCCAATCCAATAGCAACTTCAATTTGAAGATCATTATTTCCTATTAATTCATTCAAGTAATCTTCTTCAATATATTCTGGCCTAGATTCTATTGTTACCTCTGAAATTCCATTCTCAGAAAGAAATGAAATTATTTTCTTTGCGCAATCAGAATTGACCTCTTTTAGGTCAAGAAAACTTCCAGATGTGAACAGTTTGACCTTCCTTATTTCCTCATCATTAGCATTATTAAATTCATCAATAAATATGCTAAATATATCAATTGAAGAATCACTTGGAGAATCCTCAAAATATGAGCACATATTACACCTTCTCCACCTGCACCCAACAGTTGGGAGAATAATTGAAAGTGCTTTGGATTCTTTACCCTGAACTTTTTCTCTATTATAAAAGTACATTAACTTTTTTAATTAAATTCAGTTTAAAAACTTCACTCAAAGAGACAGTTCATGCAATTAACAGCTACAACTGAAATTACAAATGCAGCAATTGCAAATATAATCCAAATTCTTCTTCTATAATACTTCTCAGAAATATAGATAACAAAAGCAGATGTTGAAATAAAGTAACATAATAATGGAAATATAGGCATCGTGACTAGTAAAAATAGATTATACCCCATCAGGTAAAGTGACCACTCAATACCGCTCCAGCTGATACCAATAAAAATGACGCCAAAAAGGAATAACTCTTCTGCTTTCTTGTAATTATTTTCCCTTAAAAAAAGAGAATAAATAATTAAAAAAGAGCTCAATATAGAGCTTAATATTGAATAGTGAAATCCTAGAGATTCGAGCCCCATTTTATTCCAACACTGCACCCTTATCAGATGAAGACACTAGTTTTCTATATCTCAAGAGCATTCCTGGAATATTCTTCTTCGGCAGTTTTGCATTTTTTAGTCTCTGTTCTATTTCTTCATCTGTAAGTGCAACTTCAAGTTTTCTCTTTGGTATATCTATTTTGATTATATCCCCATCCTTTACAGCAGCTATTGCCCCTTTGTCAAAGGCTTCTGGGGATACATGGCCTATACATGGGCCTCTTGTCCCTCCTGAAAATCTTCCGTCTGTAATTAAGGCCACTGATTCAGACAGCCCCATGCCTGCTATCAAACTTGTTGGCTCTAACATCTCCCTCATTCCAGGTCCACCCTTTGGCCCTTCGTATCTTATGACAACAACCATTCCAGGTTTAATTTTACCTGAAAGTATGGCTTTTGTAGCTGTCTCTTCACTTTCAAAGACTTTGGCCTTACCCTCAAACTTCATTATCTTCTCACTAACAGCAGTCTGTTTCACAACAGAGCCTTTAGGAGCAAGATTTCCCTTAAGAATGGCAATTCCACCCTGTTTGTGGTAAGGATTATCAACATTTCGAATTGTTTGAGATTTTATTATCTTTACTTTCTTTAGTACGTCACCAAGTGTATTTCCCATAACTGTTTTTGTTTCAAGATTTAGTTTGTTCTTTAATCTTATGAGAATTTGTGGAATACCGCCGGCATCATCAAAGTCTCTCATAAAGAAAGGTCCACCTGGCCTTAGATTTACAAGGTGTGGCGTCTCTTTAGAAATCTTATCAAATAGTGTTAAGGGCAGGGCAATACCGAATGCATTAGCAACTGCTGGCAGATGCAGAACAGTGTTTGATGATCCACCTATTCCCATATCAACTCTAATTGCATTTTCAAAGCTCATCTTAGTAATTATGTCTTTTGGTTTCAAGTCCTTCTTAACAAGTTCTACTACAAGCTTCCCTGTTTGATAAGCTATTTCTTCTTTTCTCTTATCAGTTGCATGAACAGTAGCGCTCCCAGGAATTGAAAGACCCAACGCTTCAGTCATACAAGCCATTGAGTTTGCCGTAAATAGACCTGCACATGCTCCAGCACCTGGACAACTTCTCTTTTCTATTTCTCTAAGTTCCTTCTCATATATATCTCCTTTTTTAAAGCTACCAATGGCCTCAAAGATTGATATCAGATCAAGTTGCTTACCTTTGTATTCTCCTGGCTCCATTGGGCCTCCAGTGACCATAACAGCTGGAATATTTATCCTACCGGCAGCCATAAGCATACCTGGCGTTATCTTGTCACAATTTGTAACTCCTACCCACCCATCAAAGAGATGAGAAGAAACCATAAGTTCAACAGAATCAGCAATTATGTCTCGTGATGGCAGAGAATATCTCATGCCTTGATGCCCCATAGCAATTCCATCACATATGCCTGGCATACCAAATTCAAACGGGATACCACCCGCATCTCTAATACCTTTCTTTACAAGGTCTGTAAGTTTTCTAAGATTAATGTGGCCTGGCACTATTTCTGAATAAGCTGAGGCTACACCTATAAACGGTTTCTTAAAGTCCGCATCTTTTAGTCCATCAGCCCTCAACAGTCCTCTTGCCCCTGCCTTATCAATATCCTCTTTAATTATTGAACTTCTCACTTACTCACATCCACAAACTTTGATAATCCATATTCAACGCTATCTACCAGAGAGTACCAGCTTGCTGTTATTATGTTTTCAGAAACTCCAACGGTATCCCACATCTTGTTGTAACCATGAGTCCTTATCAAAACTCTGACAACTGACCCAGTTCCTTCCTCACCTTCAAGAACCCTAACTTTATAGTCGGTAAGATTAAAGTTTTTTATTTCAGGATAAGCTCCAATTAGAGCTTTTCTTAGAGCCTTGTCCAGAGCATTTACAGGGCCGTTACCCTCTGCAGCTGTATGGAACTCTTTATCATTTACTCTAAGCTTTATTGTAGCTTCAGAGCGGGATTCCATATCTCCTCTTTTGTCAATAACAACTCTAAATCCTTCAAGATCGAAGAACTTCTTGTAAGTTCCTAGAGCTTTCTTCATCAAAAGCTCAAATGAGGCCTCTGCACCTTCAAACTGATAACCTTCGTTTTCAAGTTTTTTTATCTTTTCAAGTATGAAATCAAGTTTAGCATCAGCAGATTCTAGGTCAACACCGTACTCTTTGGCCTTAAAAATAATATTGCTTCTACCTGATAATTCAGAAACTATGACTCTTGTCCTGTTTCCTACAAGTTCTGGTTTAATATGCTCATATGTATCCGGGTGTCTTTGAATAGCACTGACGTGTATTCCACCTTTATGAGCAAATGCACTTGAGCCCACATATGGTTGATGCATCTCAGGAGAGATATTCCCGAGTTCTGCTATGTATGCTGAAACATTCTTTAGTTTACTTAGCTGTTCATCTGAGATACAGTTAAGCTTCATCTTAATTTTAAGGCCAGGAATTATTGAGCAAAGATTTGCATTACCGCATCTCTCTCCATATCCATTGATAGTCCCTTGAACATGTACCGCTCCATTTTTGACGGCTTCAAGTGAGTTTGCAACAGCGCATTCTGAATCATTATGGGCGTGAATACCAATCTTACTTTTTACATCTGATTTAATTTCACTAATAATACTTCCAATCTCAAAGGGCAGGCTCCCTCCATTTGTATCACATAAAGATATGCAGTCTGCACCCGCTTTGTCAGCTTCTTTAATTGTCGACATGGCATATTCTTTGTTTCTCTTATATCCGTCAAAGAAATGCTCCGCGTCGTAAATAACTTCAATTCCATGCTCCTTTAAGAATACAATAGAATCATAGATCATCTCTAAGTTCTTTTCAAGTGGAATTTTTAATGCTTCAATTACATGAAAATCCCAACTCTTTCCAAAAATCGATGCAACTTCTGTGTCCACATCTATAATTGCCTTTAAGTTAGGATCATCTTCAGCCTTTAGCTTTGCTCTTCTTGTGCTCCCAAATGCACAAATTTTTGAAGTAGACAGAGAAAGAGCTTTGGCATTTTTAAAAAACTCTACATCCTTAGGATTTGAGCCAGGCCATCCACCCTCGATGTAATGTATTCCTAGTTCGTCAAGCTTTTCACATACCTTCAACTTATCATTAGCGGAGAAGGATATACCTTCTCCCTGTGTTCCGTCTCTCAAGGTTGTATCAAAAAGCCTTATCATTTTTTTCTCCTTATTCTTTCATCTTCTTGACTATTTCATCTCCAACCTCAGTTGTCTTAGAAGTTCCACCAAGATCCTGTGTTCTTACCTTTCCTTCTTCCAATACTTTGACTACAGCCTTTTCAATCAATGCCGCTGTTTTTGGCTCTCCGATAGTTTCTAGCATCATAACTCCACTCAATATTGTGGCAAGTGGATTTGAAACATTCTTTCCCTTGTATTTTGGCGCAGAGCCATGTATTGGCTCAAACATTGAAACACCATCAGGATTAATATTTCCTCCAGCTGCAAGACCTAGACCTCCTTGGATCATAGCTCCAAGATCAGTGATTATATCTCCAAACATATTTGGAGCAACAACAACCTGGTACCACTGTGGCTGTTTCACAAACCACATTGTAATCGCATCGACAAATGCGAATTCAGTTTCATAACCAGGATATTCCTTTGATACATCTTCAAAAACGTCTCTCCATAAACTGTAAATATTTGTCAAGACGTTGGCCTTATCAACAGATGTTACTCTTTTCTTACCCTTCATCTTAGCAAGTTCAAATGCATATCTTATAACCCTCTCAGAACCTGCTCTCGAGATCATACCTATTTGATATGCTATCTCTTCAGGTCTATCGATATCAATACCCATATTAAACTTTACTTCGTAAAGATCTCTTATTACCTCAAGTTCTTCTTTGTTCTTTGTTCCTTTGAACCTTCCACCAATTCCTATGTAGAAATCTTCTGTGTTCTCTCTAATAACGTGGAAGTTGATGTCTTTGTAGGATTTATCCTTTAGTGGACAAGGAACATTTGGATAAGATACAATTGGTCTTAAATTTACATATTGATCAAAATAAAATCTCATCTTGAGGAGGATACCCTTTTCAAGTACTCCAGGGGCGACCCTTGGGTCACCAATAGCACCAAAGTATATTGCATCCTTTTTCTTAAGTTCCTTTAGAGTTTCTTCAGTAATTAATTCTCTAGTTTTTAAGTATTGTTCAGACCCGTTTTGGTAGTATTCCCATTCAATACCTAAACCTGTTATGTCGCATGCTGCGTCTATTACCTTCTTTCCTTCTTCGATTATCTCAGGTCCTATGCCGTCACCGGGCATTATGGCTATTTTTTTCATTTAGAGCCTCCTTCACGTATTCCATCAACCCACCCTTTTCTACTATTTTAAGCAAAAAGGCAGGTAGTGGTTTGAATTCAAAGACCTCACCAGATCTTTTGTTCTTTATAGTTCCTCTTTTCAGATCGACTAAAAGTTCATCTCCTTCATTGGCCTTAATATCACATTCAATTAATGTCAGACCTAAATTAATAGAATTTCTAAAAAATATTCTTGCATAACTTTTTGCAATAACACAAGATATGCCTGCTCCCATCAGCGCTCTTGGTGCATGTTCTCTGGAGGATCCACATCCAAAGTTTCTTCCAGCAACTATCATGTCACCTTGCTTTACTATATTTACGAATTCTGGCCTTACTTTTACAAAAGCGTTTTTTGCAAGTTCTTTGGGATCTCCAGTAACTAAAAATTCAGCAGGTATTATCTGATCAGTGTCAACATTGTCCCCGAATTTAATGGCTCTCCCTTCAAGAATTTCCTTCATTAAAGCACCTCTCGTGGATCAACTATTCTTCCTTCTAATGCAGAAGCCGTCACTACAGCAGGATTTGCTAAATAGACCTCTGAGTTCTTGTGGCCCATTCTCCCTATGAAGTTCCTGTTTGTAGTAGCAACACATTTTTCACCGTCAGCAAGTATACCCATGTATCCACCAAGGCATGCGCCACATGTTGGTCCACAGACAAAACAGTCAGCCTTTTCAAAGATGTCAATTAATCCTTCTTTTAAAGCTTGGTAAAAGACTTCCTTTGTTGCAGGAACAACAAGCATTCTAACTTCTGGGTTAATCTTTCTACCCTTTAGAATTTCAGCTGCTATCCTTAAATCTTCAATTCTGCCGTTAGTGCAGGATCCAAGATATGCTTGGTCAATCTTCACGTCAACATCAGAAGCAGGGGCGGTGTTACTCGGTAAAAAGGGCTTTGCAACAGTAGGTGGTATATCTGCTGCATCATATTTTAGCTCTTCAATATAATAAGCATCAGCATCCGAATAAACTGGATTGTAGCTTCCCCTTACTCTTTCCTGAAGATATTCAAATACCTTATCATCTGGAGGTATAATGCCAGCTTTTCCTCCTGCCTCTATAGCCATATTTGAAATGGATATCCTATCAGAAAGTGTTAAGTTCTCAATAGTATTCCCATAATATTCCATAGCTTGATATAAAGCGCCCTCAACTCCAATATCTCCTATCACATGGAGTATGATATCTTTTCCATAAACATAATTGTCAAGCTTACCGTTGACTGTAATTTTAATGCTGTCAGGTACTTTTAACCAAAGCTTACCAATAGCCATAACAGCCGCAGCTTCAGTTGAACCTATACCTGTTGAGAATGCCCCTAAAGCACCGTAACTACAAGTATGTGAATCTGCACCTACAATTAGCCTACCTGGTGCAACAAACCCCTTCTCGATCATAAGTTGGTGACATACTCCACCCCTTCCAACCTCAAAGTAGTTTTCTATTTCATATTTTTTTGCAAAATCTCTCATCCTTTTTGCCTGCTCAGCAGAGGCAACATCCTTGTTAGGAACATAATGGTCTGGAATAAGGACTATCTTCTCTTTAAACGGTTTTGTGCCTTTTGGGAGCTTTTCAAACTGCTCAAATGCAGGCAGTCCAGTTACGTCATTTACCATGACGTAATCCACATTAGCTTCAACTATCTGCCCAGCCTCAGTATTGACCCCGGCTTTATTTCCTATTATTTTTTCTGATATGGTCTTTCCCATAAAAATCAACTAAAAAATAAAAATTTAAATTATTTTATTTTTTTTCAGGTTTTAAGAACATTTTCCGGATGTCCTTACCTACTTCTTCTATGAGTTTTTCGCTACCCTCTTTTCTTGCTCTTGTGAGAACAGGTCTTCCTGTGTAGTTCTCCATCATGAATTCTCTTGCAAATTCACCTGATTTGATGTTATCAAGAACTTCGTACATTCTTTCTCTGACTGAGTCATCGATTATCATTGGACCTCTTGTTCTTCCACCATATTCTGCGGTGTTTGAAACTCTTTCCCACATTAGCTCTAGCCCACCTTCATAGAAAAGATCTACAATTAACTTCATTTCATTCAAACATTCAAAATAAGCAATTTCTGGCTGGTAACCTTCACTTACCAATGTTTCAAAACCAGCTGTGATAAGTTCCGTAATTCCACCACAAAGAACACATTGCTCTCCAAATATATCGGTTATAGCTTCTTCTTCAAATGTAGTTTCAACTACCCCTGCTTTTGTTAAGTTCATTGCTTTTGCCATTGCAAGTGCGGTATGTTTTGCCTTTCCAGTGTAATCCTGCTCAACAGCTAAAAGCGCTGGAGCTCCAAAGCCTTCCTTGTAAAGTCTTCTAAGTTCACTACCTGGTGTTTTAGGCGCAACCATTACTACATCAACAAATTCTGGTGGCTTAATCTGATTAAATGTTATATTAAATCCATGAGAAAAGCTAAGAACATCGCCTTCCTTTAGATTGTCTTTTATGTATTTTGAGTATACATGTGGCTGGACCTCATCAGGTATCAAGATGTGAACGATGTCTCCTGCCTTTGCAGCATCTTCAACACTCATCGTCTTAATCCCCGCATCCTTAGCACAGTTCCATGACTTTCCACCTTCATTTACTCCAACGACAACGTCAATACCGCTATCGTGTAAACATAGGGCCTGTGCCCTTCCTTGATTTCCGTAACCTATTACTGCTACCTTTTTACCTTGTAAATATTTAAGGTCTGCATCACAATCATAATACATTGTTGCCATAATTTAACCTCCGCTTTTCTTTTCAATATCCCTAGAAATGGCAGTAACTCCCGTCCTGAAGAGTTCTTTTATGCCAAAGTTCTTCATTGTCTCAACAAATCTGTCAATATCAAGCGGGTCTGCTGTTATCTCTAGGGTTATTGTTCTTATACTAATATCTACTATATTTGATTTAAATGCATTGGCTATTTCTATAACCTCTGCCCTATTTTCCTTGTCAGCATAAACCTTCAATAGACATAGATCCCTTACTACAGATGTATTCGTATCCAAGATATTTACTTTAACAACCTCTATGAGTTTGTTTAGTTGTTTTTCTATCTTTTCGATTTCTCGTTCATCCCCAGTCATTACTATAGTCATTCGGCTCATACCTTCTTTTTCTGAAGGAGAAACAGTTAAGGAATGAATATTAATACCTCTTCTAGAAAACATCCCACTCATCCTCGTTAGGGATCCTGCTTCATCTTCCACTAGAACTGATATTATCTGTGTTGGCATCTTCCCACTCCTATCATCTCATCAACACTGCCTCCAGGCGGGATCATTGGAAGAATATTTGTTTCAGACTCTATCTTAAAATCTAAGACTGAAACAACGCCCGAATCAAAAGCATTTTTCAGTGCCTTTTCGATGTCACTTGCCTTTTCAACTCTTTCTCCATATGCACCAAAAGATTCTGCAAGTTTTACAAAGTCAGGTATTGTTCCAAGTTTTGTTCCAGCATATCTCTTATCCCAGAATAACTCCTGCCACTGTCTAACCATACCTAGGAATGAGTTGTTTAATACAGCGACAACTACAGGTATATTTTCAGCCATTGCAGTTGCTAACTCTTGACAGACCATTAAAAATGACCCGTCACCAGCAATATCCAAAACTTGACTATCTGGCTTTGCAACCTTTGCCCCAATTGCAGCTGGGAACCCAAATCCCATCGTTCCAAGTCCCCCTGAGGACATAAACTGCCTTGGCTTTTTTGTAATATAGTAGTGAGCTGCAAACATCTGATTCTGGCCTACCTCTGTAGTGACAATAGCATTGTCGTCAAGGAAATTATTAATTGTCTTAATTATAAGTTCAGGTGTAAGCTTCCCATTATGTTTTACGGTTTCACATTCTTCACACATGCTATGAAGCTGATTGACTCTCTTTCTCCAAATATTTGTGTCTTTTTTAACATCTTCATATTTCTTGATAAATTTAATTAAGTCCCTTATCACAAGATTGGCATCTCCTACAAGTGGGAAATCTACAGGGATATTTTTGTTTAATTCTGAAGAATCTATATCACAGTGAATTTTTATTGCATCAGGTGCGAAAGATTCAAGACCCCAACCTGTTGTTCTATCGGAGAATCTACATCCAATGACTAATAGAACATCACAGTTATTGATCATTTTATTTGCACCAAGTCTCCCATGCATCCCTACCATCCCAAGAGAAAGAGGGTGAGTTTCAGCTATAGCACCCTTCCCCATTAGAGTAGTCGCTACTCCAGCCCCGAGATACTCTGCCAAAATCCTTAAGTCTTCAGAGGCGTTTGCAAGTATTACCCCCCCTCCTGCAAGGATTAAAGGTCTTTCTGCCTCAACAAGTTTTTGTGCAATTCTCTTAAGCTGAAGTGGATTTGGAACTATGCTTGGATTATACCCGGCAAATTTTACCTCTCCGTGATGATACTCTTTCGATGTTTTTTGTTGGACATCATTAGGCAAATCTATAACTACTGCACCTTTCCTGCCTGTATTTGCTATCTTAAATGCACCTTTGATTGTCCTGGATAAATGGTCTGTAGATTTTACCAAGAAGTTGTGCTTTGTTATAGGCATCGTGATTCCAAATGTGTCTGCCTCTTGAAATGCATCAGTACCAATTGCTTTAGTTGAAACTTGAGCTGTAAAAGCCACAATAGGAATAGAGTCCATTGTCGCATTCAATAAACCAGTTATAAGATTAGTCGCACCAGGGCCGGAAGTTGCCATACAAACTCCCGGACCTCCAGATGCCCTAGCATAACCATCAGCAGCGTGAGCCGCTCCTTGCTCATGTCTCACAAGGATACTTCTAATATCCTTTTCTTCATAAAGTTCATCATAAAGAGGTATTAATTGGCCTCCGGGAAACCCAAAGATATGTTTAACATTTTCCTCTTTTAGACATTTGACAACGATTTCTGTTCCTTTTAGACCATCATTCATTTCGTTTTCGCCTCTTTACCTATTTTTCTTAGTTTATTTATGGCTTCAATTGCCGCATTGACACTTGTCATGACTATATCCGAGCCAACACTCTTTCCAATTGCCTTAATACTGTCCTCATTTATTATCCTGACAGATACTTGACATAGCGCATCAGATCCACCTGTGATTGCTTCAAGTCTGTACTCTTCAAGTGTGATCTTTTCAGGAACAATAGATTTTATTGCATTTAAAGCCGCATCAACTGCACCATTGCCTATGTTTGAACCAATCTTTTTGTTTCCATTGATATTTAGAATTGCTGTCGCTGTTGGTGTAATATGAAGGCCCGATATTATTGACATCTCTTCAAGTTTTACTTCTTTCTCTTCATCTGGTACCTTTCCGACATATCCTGCAGCTATTGCTATTAAGTCTTCATCTGTGATCTTCTTGCCACTCTCTCTTATTCTCTTTACATCATCGACAATCTCAAGAACCTGTTCTTTTGTGAGACCAATTCCAAAGTCCTTAAGTTTTTTTTCAACAGCATGTATACCTGTATGTTTTCCAACAACAATCTCGCTTTCCCTTCCAACTAACTTAGGTGTGAGGGGTTCATAACAGAAGGCTTTGCTTAATACACCATGGACATGTATGCCCGATTCATGGGCAAAAGCATTTTCACCAACAATAGCCTTATTCGGTTGTACAACAACACCTGATATTCTTGAAACTAGTTTAGAGATATATGTTAGTCTTGTGGTATCAAGAGAGAATCTGACACCGTAAAGTGCCATGAGGCTCATAACTGTTTCCTCTAATGAAGCATTTCCTGCTCTCTCCCCAAGACCATTAATTGTGCAGTGGACCTGTTTGGCACCACTTTCAACTGAAGCAAGAGAATTAGCAACTGCAAGACCAAAATCATTATGGCAATGGACACTTATTGGTACATTGATATCATCAACAAGTTCTTTTATCAGGTATCTCATTGCTTTTGGCATAATTGTACCAACGGTATCTGGGACATTGATATAATCTACACCTGCATCTCTTACAGCCCTATGCATCTCTTTAAGGTACTCAAGTTCAGTTCGAGTTGCATCTTCACATGAAAATTCTACTTCAACGCCGTGATCCTTTGCATATTCAACACCCTCTATGGCTTTATCCATAATTTCTTCTTTAGACATCTTGAGCTTAAACTCACGATGTAGGGGGGATGTAGCAATAAAAGTGTGAACTCTATCAACATTACATTCTAATGCGATGTCAATATCTTTTTTGTTAGATCTTGCAAGGCCGCAAACCTTTGCCTTTAAACCCATATCGCATACTTTTTTAATAGCATCTTTCTCTCCGGCAGATGTTATGGGAAATCCAGCCTCAATAGCATCAACCCCTAATAGATCAAGACTTTCAGCTATCTTCATCTTTTCCTCTATGTTAAATGCTACTCCAGGGGTCTGTTCTCCATCTCTAAGAGTTGTATCAAATATCTTGATACCTTGAATATTCATCTTTTCTAGTACTTTCTTATTATAGTCGCTTACACAAATAACTTCTTCCATATTATCCACCTATCAAAATAAATTATATAGTAAGTTCTCTCAAATGAAAAAAAATCACTTACAATCTTGATATTGCAGGTAAGACTACGGAGAAAATTTATACAGAATTTATACCTTTGCGAGGGGCAAAAATGCACCCCCCCTAATCACTAACTCCATAGTATGCACCTAATGCATTTTAATGCCAATTTATTTCTTTTTAAAGGTTTCGGTTATTTTTGCCTAAAATTTAAAAGAAAATAAAAATATTTTATTATATAGTAGTTTTTTTAGTTTCTAGTTTTCTAGCAATGTATTTTTCTATTTCAACCACAATGAAGCTTGTTGTTGCGACTAGAGTTAAAGGAATCCACCATATTGCTGGAAACGGAGCAGTTCTAAAAGGACTTGTTCCGAACAAAGGCTCTGAGTAGACTAAGATGACTTGTAAGACCAAAGTAGTCAATGCCCCAAGTATTAACCATTTATTTCTAAGTGGATTTATTTTAAACGCAGTACCCTTTAGAGATCTTGCTGTGAAAAGATACCCTACTTCAATCATTATTATTGTTGTGAATGCAATTGTCTGTGCCTGTGGCATAAATTCAAGAGCATTATCTACAGTCTTAAAGAATAGCAGAAACATTGAAAATATCATTGTCACTTCAATGATAGAAACTATTCCTACTCTTCTTATAAAGAACTTGTTGAATAGTTTTTCATTGGGGTCTCTTGGCGGTCTTTGTAATAATCCTTTTTCAGCTGGCTCCCATATAAGAGGAATTGCGCATGCAATAGCGATAATTAAATTGACCCATAATATCTGTACTGGCTCTATTGGTAATCTATGGCTAAAAACTGGTATTAATGGAGCTAAGAATAATGCACCTGCCATCGCAAGTCCTTGACCTCCATTTGTTGGCATTATGTACAAGATAACTTTCCAGATATTATCATAGACGTGTCTACCTTCTTCAACAGCATCAACAATAGTAGCAAAATTATCATCAGCTAAAATTATGTCCGATGCTTCCTTGCTTACCTCAGTTCCACCAATACCCATAGCAACGCCTATATCTGCAGCCTTCAAAGCTGGGGCATCATTCACACCATCTCCTGTCATTGCAACTATATGTCCTTTTCTCTGAAGTTGTTTTGTAATTCTATACTTATGCTCTGGCTCGACTCTTGCGTATACTGAAACATTATTAACTACTTCGAAAAGTTGATCATCTGTCATTTCTGAAATCTCTTTTCCTGTCAATACTTCGTCTTCACCATCACCTATCTTTAGTTGCCTTGCAACAGCTTTTGCTGTTAAGGCATGGTCTCCAGTAATCATTATGGAACGAATCCCTGCTGTTTTACATTTTTCTATTGCATCAATAGCTTCTTTTCTGGGCGGATCTATCATACCTTGGGCGCCAACAAAAGTTAAATCAGAGATATCTTTTTCATCGAGTGAAAGTTTATCTTTAGGAACTTTCTTATAAGCCATGGCCAATACCCTCAAGGCATCCTTGGCCATATCTTCTACATTCTTCAATATTAATTCTTTATCTAACGGTAATTTTTTCCCATCAACTAGTTGATTCTTGCAAGATTTTAGAATTCTTTCGGGAGAACCTTTTACATAGATGATGTTCTCTTCCCCATCTTCATGCAATGTTGCCATGTACTGCTGTTTTGGCTCAAATGGTATTTCATCTAATTTTAGAAGTTTTTCATCGACACCAGCTTTGATTGCAGAAACAACCAATGCTGCTTCTGTATGACTTCCTTTAGCAATATATCTTTCTTTTTCTTTTAAAATCCCAGAATTATTGCATAGAAATCCGGTTCTTAAAGTTTGTATTAATTCAGGTGTTAACTTTGCTTGAGTATTTCCATCTTTTTCTAAGATTTGGCCTACTGGTTCGTATCCTACACCTTCAATAAAATACATTTTGTTTCCACTAAACATTCGGACAGCTGTCATCTCATTTTTGGTCAGAGTTCCAGTTTTATCCGAACATATTACTGTCACACTTCCTAAAGTTTCTGCAGCTGGTAAGTTTCTGACAATAGCATTTTTTCTTGCCATAACGGTGGAACCGACTGCAAAAGCAGCGATTATAGCTCCAGCAAGTCCTTCTGGTATCAATGCCACAATCATACCAATCATGGCGAGAAACATATAGACAATTTCGTATCCCTCTAGTATTCCCAACCCAAACATCAGTACTCCAAATGAAACAATTGAAATAATCAATAACTTGACAAATGCAGAAATCTTTTTTAGTATTGGAGGAGTTGTCTGGCCAGAGCTTTTCATGAGCTTTGCTATTTTTCCAATTTCAGTTTCTTCTGCTGTTGCATATACGATACCTTGCCCTCTTCCACTAATTACAAAGGTTCCCCCATAAGCCATGCAGTATTTTCCTTCATTATTTTTATTATTAGGATCGTCCTCAGGCCCTTTTCGAACTGGCATGGACTCTCCTGTAAGCATTGATTCATCTAAGTGCAAACTCTTTGAAGATAGTATCCTAAGGTCGGCAGGGATTTTATCTCCAGATTCTATAATTACGATGTCTCCTGGGACAAGTTCTATTGCAGGGATAATCTTGTGTTCTCCATCTCTTATTACCTTGCATTTATCAACAAGCATATCCTTAAGAGCGTCAATTGAGGCTTCAGCTTTCCCTTCTTGGATAAAACCAATAATTGCTGTTGCTAAAACAACACCTACGATAACCCACATGTCCATTATAATGTCTTCTTCTCCCATGAAAGCCCATAGGAAAAAGCATGCCAATGCTGCAACTATAAGAACAATTAGTAAAGGATTATTAAATTGCATTAAAAATCTTATAAGCGGCCCTCTTTTCTTGAATTTAATTTCATTATATCCATATTTTTCGAGTCTTTTGGTCGCTTCATCAGAAGAGAGACCGCCCGTGGATGTTCCCAACTTCTTTAGTATGTCATTACTAGTTAATTTACACCAATCTAATTTTGTTTCCACAAACATCCCTCCTTTATTATTTTTATTTTACCAGATGAGGTAATTAACTTCTATTTATAAAATTTTCGTTTACCCTAATTTTTCTCCTATTCATTACGTTTTCATGAAATGTTTCAACCTGAGATATTATATTCAAAAAACTAATCACTGCCTATTTGTTCAACTTATTAAATATTTCATGAATATATATTTAATTTATTTATAATTATTAATCCGTAATCTTTATAAATCTCCAAAATTTTGACCATTTGTTCCTTAGTAGAACTAGGAGGATGTTCTGATGGTAAGAGAATTAATAAAAAATCTAAACCAAAGGAGCATTTTAACACTCCCAATTCTCTCTATTTTAGTTTTGGGAATGATAGGATGTGTCTTTGAAAAAGATAGTGTATCAGAAAGCGAATTACTAATAGTTAAGGCAAATCAAGAGCTTATACAATCTACCAAAAACTTGGATATATATCTTGAGAACATATTAGGATTAAACGAAGAGGATCTAGCTACTTACATTTTTGACTTCAGAACTTACGAAGAAGGTATAGCAAAAGGCCAATATTTTGTGAATAATTACAACTTCTTCGATGAACATAAATTACTCTTAGAAGAGATAGAAGTCAATAACAGTAAAGCTTTAGAATTATTCGACCAAGCTTTAAATACAGGCCCTGATAGCGTTGAAGAAGAATATATCCTAATGAAGATATCAGTGATTAGTAAATATAAAGAGGCAGTTACTATTTCAAAAAATCTTACTGAAAAACAGGAAACATTTAAACGCTACCTTGATAATTCGCTCAGTCAAAGCATGACTACATGTACCCCATGTGGGGATGTACCAAAAGCGATTGGATGGAAAACTGCAATACCTGCTGACTGGATGAATGCCAACATTTTTTCATTAAAGAACCAGATATCACAAACGCTTGCTGAAGCTAAAACTATCGATAACGAAGCAGAAGAGTTCTGGAATTTAAAATCTAAATCCAAATTAGAATAAATATTTTATTTCTTAATTTTTAATTAAAAATTGAACTCTAAATTCCGGATTCAATAATAACTTATTTAAACAATTTAATAATATAGTGATAGGCTGAGACTTATGGAATCCATTATTAATAATTCTAATGATCGTTCAACAAAAGGAATTATTTATTTTGTATTAATTACCTTTATCGTTACATATCTAATGCTTGCATTTGTTTATATTAATGGTGGGCTTACATACCAGAATACATTTGCATTTCTAATTGCCATGATGTTTGTGCCTCTAATTGTATCTGTTATACTTACCAAATTCTATCTTAAAAGAAAACTTTCATCTTTTGGAATAAACAGAGGCAAGAGTATTAAATATTATTTAGCAGCATACTTCTATCCTTTTTTAGCCATTGGACTCGGAGTTCTTCTTTTTCTAATAATGGGTCTTGGAACTCTTAGAACTGACATTAATTTAATATTCCCAAATCAGTTGGGCATTCCTATCTATATTTTTTTAATCAACTATTCAATTGCGCCTATTTTTCCGAACTCTATATTTGCATTTGGTGAAGAGTATGGATGGCGTGGATACCTTCAAGATCTTTTACTTGAAAAATTTTCTATTCTAAAAACTCTAGTGATAACAGGAGTTATCTGGGGACTATGGCACGCACCTTTAATTGCAATGGGATATAACTATCACCAATATCCTTTACCGGGCGTATTTCTCTTCACACTTTGGACTATATTTGTAGGGATATTTTTTGGGTGGTTAAAAATTAAATCAAAATCAGTTTTGACTGCAGCACTTGGGCACGGTGCAATAAACGCCTATGTTGGATTTGGGATAATCTTTGCACAAACTAATAACCAGCTCTTAGGGGTACCTTTTGGAATACCGGGGCTACTAGCATTCCTACTACTTGCAATAATATTTCTTTGGGATCTAAAGAGAAGTTATCCCAAGGAGTTCTGATATTGCCGTCTCTAAGATATCAATGGATTTAAGATACTCGTCAGTGTCGATACATTCCATATCTGTATGATCTAAAGATGAGTCACCTGGACCATAGGTAACTATGTTCTCTGTCAATCTAACAAGGAGATTCATATCGGAAGATCCTGTTTTTTTCTTATATTTCGGGGAAAATCCATTTTCCCTTATAGCCTTTACTAATGTTTTTGCAAGTATGTTATTCTTTGAAGTGATTACTCCATTGACGCCTTCGACTAGCTCAATTTCACCATCAAGCAGTTGGTTTATTTCTTTCAATACCTCCTGATGTGATAATCCTGGAGGAACTCTAAAATCTATGGTAACTCTACATTCACTTGGTACCACATTACTATCGGACTCTGCGCATATTGAAGTTGGCGAGTAACTAAGTGACTCAAAAAGAGTATTTCCTTTATGTAAATTAGAAACTTTATTTGAAAAATCTATGAACTTTTGGATTGGATTTTCTTCTTCTGAAGATGAGTGTGAAGCCTTACCTTCGAACAATACCTTCAGTAGCAATCTGCCTTTGTAACCTATTGTGATACCATCAGCAGAACCGGGTTCACCTAAGAATATGAAATCTGCTTTTACTTTTTTCATTAATTCCATAGTGCCCCTGGAATTTGGGGCCTCTTCCCCAGTAACCCCAGCAAAGATAAGTGTTCCTTTAAATTTTTTATTTTTGAACCTAATAAAGGCAGAAAGTAGAGCTGCAAGAGGCGATTTGGCATCACATGCACCTCTACCGTATATCTTTTTATCTTCAACTCTAAAAGGAACTTCTCCACTAACTGTATCCATGTGACTTGTTAGAAGAATGTAAGGCGAGCCGGAACCAATCGTTGAAATAACATTCCATTCCTTATCCTGCTCAACATTAAATTTTATATTTTTAAGAAAATTAAACAAAAAATCAGAAACTTCTTTCTCCTTTCCCGATGGACTATAAATTTTTATTATATCTTCAAGTAGTTTAATTTCTTCCAATAATTTCACCCGTTGCCTCTACAACCCTATCAATATGTTCCTTTTCAATTATTAAAGGCGGGAGGTATCGGACTACAAGTTTCCCTGCTGTAAGTGCAAGTACTTTTTTCTCCATAAGTTGTGCAAGATAGGGCCCTACCTTCTGCTTCATCTCAATTCCAATCATAAGGCCAAAACCTCTTATATCTTTGTATACACTTTCATCGATATTCTTCTTCAGCTGACCTAAGAAGTATTCTCCGTTTTCTTTTGATCTTTCTACAAGCTTTTCTTCCATTAGAGTCCTTATTGCTGCAAGTGACGCGTTACATGCAAGAGGATTTCCCCCAAATGTAGAACCGTGTTCGCCCTTATCAAGATTTGATAGATCTTCCCTGATAACAGTCGCTCCCATAGGTATACCGCCGGCTATTCCTTTTCCAAGACATAATATATCTGGTGAAACATTGTATCTATTTATTGCAAAAAGTTCTCCAGTTCTCCCAAATCCTGTCTGGACCTCATCCACAATCATCAATATTCCTTTTTGATCACAAATTTCTCTGATACCTTTCATAAACTCCACGTTGGCGGGTTTAACTCCACCCTCCCCTTGGATGGGCTCTACAATAATTGCAGCGGTATCGTCTGTAATTAACTCTTGAAGTTTTTCTAAATTATTGTAAGCTGTATGGCAAAAACCTGGTATCAGGGGCAAGAAAGGTTTTTTGTATTCAGCCTTCCATGTAGCTGAAAGTGCCCCCATTGTTCTTCCATGAAACCCAAATGTGAATGAAACAATGTCAGTCTTTCCAGTGATTTTTCTTGAAAACTTTAATGCAGCTTCAACAGCTTCCGCACCAGAGTTTGATAAAAATGATTTTGTAAGCCCTTTCGGAGTAATTTCAGCTATTTTTTCCAAAAGTTCTGCTCTCTTGTCATTATAAAATATTTCAGGGCATGAAATTAATTTATCAGACTGCTCTTTTATAGCTTGGACTATTTTGGGATGAGAATGTCCAAAAAGACAAACTCCATGGCCTGCCACACAATCTATATATTCATTTCCTTGGCTATCATAAAGATAGACACCCTTACCTGAAATAATTTCAATATCTCTTTTATAGTAGACTCCGCTACCATATTTTTCTTCTAGATCTTTATAGATCATCTTGAAATCACCGTTCTCTTGCCATTCAAGGCATTTTCTAATGAATTATCGAGATTACCTCTTGCAATTATTACTCGGGGACTACCCTTTTCTACAGCTTCTTTGGCAGCAAGAAGTTTTTTTTTCATCCCTCCGTCTGCAAATTGATAGGCTTCCTCAATTTGTAATAAATTAAGTTCTGTTACAAGATTTCCATCTTTTAGAAAACCATCAACATTTGTCATGACCACTAGATCAGCAGATAAAGCAGATGCTATAGAGGCAGCCACCCTATCTCCGTCGGTGTTCACAATATCTCCTTCAAGACTGATTGCTAAAGGGCAGATAATGGGCAAATATCCTTTTTCAAGCAACATGATAATTAAGTCTTTATTGACATTTTCAACTTTTCCCGTGTAATCGTCCTTTAATATTTTCTTTTTTCCATCTTCAATGATCTTAATAGAATCTTTTCTCTTGGCAAGCAAGACTTTTCCATCAGCACCTGATAATCCAAAAGCATTCGCACCTGATTTTTGGAGTAACTTTACAAGTTCTTTGTTTATCTTTCCAGCCATTACCATTTCCATGATTTGGACTGTTTCAAGATCGGTGTATCTTGATCTAAAACCAGAAACAGATGTAACAAACTTTGTTTCTTTTCCAAGCCTTTTTGAGATTTCTGTAGTCTCATATGACCCTCCATGAACGACAATTATTTTTTCCTTTTTTGATAGCTCGGCTATCTCTTTTGCTAAGCTCTGTACCTCTGTACCAAGGCTTCCTCCAATCTTTATTACAATCATCTAGTCACCTAAATTGGATGATATCCGATATATTTTAGACCGGTATCTTCTTCAAGACCGTACATGATGTTCATGTTCTGAACTGCAGCACCTGCAGCACCTTTCATAAGATTATCAATAGCTGAAAAGACTATCATCCTTCTGTTTTCTCTATCAAGTTCAAATCCAACTTCACAGAAGTTTGAGCCTGTTAGTATTTTGGGGTCAGGATGTCTGTAAATTCCTTTCTTCTGCTTTACAACTCTAAAGAACTTATTTTTCTCAGAAAACTCTCTGTATATTCCTCTGATCTGTTTTTCATCATAAGGCTGATTTAAGAAGAGATAAGTTGTCGTGAATATTCCTCTTACCATCTCTATGGCATGTGGTGCCATCGTGACTTTGAACCCAGTCTCCTGCTCAACTTCAGCTATATGCCTATGATAAATTGGTGAGTAACATCTTATCGCCCTTGATCTTTCTGGGTGATGACTTGAAGCGCTAAATGAGTCTCCTGATGCAGAAGAACCAATCTTACTATCAATTACTATTCTTTCCTTGTCAATGTTAAGATGGCTAAGCGGGTATAGGGCCATAATCATTGAAGTTGCAATACAGCCTGGATTTGCAACTAGTGTTGTCTTCTTTATTTCTTCTCTATGGATTTCAGGAATACCATATACAGCTTGGTCCAGCAACTCTGGGCATTTATGGTCAAGACCGTACCATGATTTGTATACATCTTTGTCTTTCAGTCTCAAATCTGCCCCTAGATCGATTATCTTTACGCCTGTATCATAAAATTCCCTAAGGTAGTCCATTGAAACACCATGGGGAAGACAAAAGAATACTAGATCTGAATCAAAGGATTCTTTGATTGATGAGAATTTAATGTTAAATCCTCTTAAATTTGGATGAATCATATGCACATAAGAGCCAGCATTTGACTCTGACGTGATTCTATCAAGTGTTACTTCAGGATGATTTACCAATAGTCTTAGTAACTCTCCTCCAGTATACCCTGAAGCACCAATAATTGAAACTTTCATTTTAATTACCTCTTTGCTACTTCAATAACATAATCAACTACTTTACCTGGTATATTAACACCTGTTGGTGCAATACTATTCTTAAACTCCATAGTATAATTGACTTCATTTACTAAAAGCTTTCCTCTGTCTTCTAATAGATCAATTGCAACTACTCCGCCACCAACAGCTTTTGCAGCTTTAAGACAAATTTCCGATATTTCATCAGTTAACGGGCAATTAGAGGCAACTCCACCGCGGGCTGTATTTGTTATCCAGTGTGGAGAGTTCCTATATATGGCCCCTATCACTTCATCCCCCACCACAAAAGCCCTGATGTCTCTCTCAGGTTTTTTAATGTACTCTTGAATGTAAAATACTGAGTGATGGTATGAACCAAGTATGATTTTATGCTCAATTATACTTTCAGCTGTTTCCTTGTCATTTACCTTTGCAAGTAGTCTTCCCCACGAACCAGTCGCAGGTTTTAATACAACAGGATACCCTATTTTTTCTATCGCTTCAAGGGCTTCTTCAGCTGTAAATGCAATATATGTAACAGGAGAAGGAACTTTGTGTTTTGTCAAAGCTAAAGTTGTTAAAACTTTATCTCCACAGGTACTAGCAGTGTGATAAGTATTGACTGTATTGATTCCCATCTCATTTAATACTTTAAGGGAGTAAAGGGCTTTAAGATGACTTATTTCTCTCTCCAATACTACATCATAATCCATTTTTTCGAAATCTGTTATATTGAATATTGCACATCTCGTATCCATTCTTTCTACTTCAATCCCTCTATTCCTAAATTCTTCGAGTAAAAACTTCTCGTCGTGTCTGACTCTTGAATAAAGCATTCCTATCTTCATCTAATCACTCCAAATTATTGATTACTGCCTCAGTAAAAGCCAAAGTTCCAAGATTTCCACCCAAATCTTTTGTTATCTTACCTTCAGCAAATGTTTTGAAAATACTATTTCGTATTCTGTCTCCTTCTTTCTTTTCTCCAAGAAAGTCTAGCATCATTGCAGCTGAAAGAAAAGTTGCTGTTGGATTAGCAATATCTTTGCCAGCATATTTTGGTGCTGAGCCATGAACAGGTTCAAAAAGTCCTGTTTTTTCACCTATATTTCCTGAGGGCGCGATGCCAAGGCCGCCTACAAGTTGAGATGCTTCATCAGATAATATATCCCCGAATAAATTAGTTGTAATAACTACATCAAATCGTTCTGGCTCTTTAATCAATCTCATTGCCATTGCATCTACAATTACTTCTTCAGTTTCTATATCTGGGAATTTTTCTGAAACTGATAGCACAGTTCTTCTAAAAAGCCCACAAGTCTTTCTCAATACATTTGCCTTGTGTACCACAGTAACTCTTTTCCTGTTATTCTCTTTTGCATATTTGTACGTAAACTCTGCAAGTCTTCTTGAGGCTTTTTCTGAAATGTGTCTTTCTGCTATTGCGACTCCATTCTCTTCTCTTTCAATTCCCTTATACATACCTTCGGTGTTTTCTCTCATTATGACTATATCGATATTTGATCTTGATATTTCCACAGGTAGACTTTTTATCGGCCTTACATTTACGAAAAGATCAAGCTCTTTCCTTAAGGTAACAATCGCACTCTTATAGTCAGGTATGTCTGGGGGTGACGAAACAGCCCCAAAAAAAGTTGCATCTGCATTTCTACATGCTTCAATTGTTTTTTGTGGAATTGAAGTTCCATTTTTTAGATAACAATCATACCCTGCCTCTGCATAAGAGTAATCAAAATCAAGATTAACATGTGAAAGTAACTTTAATCCTGCATCAATTACATCATTTCCTATACCGTCTCCTCTGATAACGCATATTTTATATACCATCTTCTAGCTCACCTATGTCATGATTTTTCAAGAAATTGACAATACCGCCAGCATCAATAATTTTCAGAATAAATTCTGGAAATCCTTGTGATCTGATCTCTTTGTCAGTATTTAGTATTTTGATTCGCCCTTCCTTTAAGTTGACTTGAATCTCTTCTCCATCTTGGACAAGATCATATAGCTCATCCGAAATCATAATTGGAAGGCCTATGTTGATGCAGTTTCTATAAAATATCCTTGCAAAGCTCTTTGCAATAACAGCCTTTACACCAGAAGCCTTTATTGCAATTGGTGCATGCTCTCTTGATGAGCCGCATCCAAAGTTTTCACCTGCAACTATGAAGTCACCAGTCTTTACAGTCTTTGAAAAATCTGGCCTTACCTCAAAAAAGCAGTGCTCAGCAAGTGCTTTTGGATCTGTTGTCACGTTGTATCTGCCTGGTATGATTTCATCAGTATTTACATCATCACCGAATCTGAATATTTTCCCCACTACATCACCTCTCTTGGATCTGTGATTTTTCCTGTAAGTGCAGTTGCGGCAGCTGTTGCTGGAGATGCTATTATAATTTCGCCTTTGTCTGAACCCATTCTCCCTATGAAATTCCTGTTCATAGTTGTAAGGGCCCTATCTCCTGGTGCAATTACTCCTTGGTGTCTTCCAATACATGGCCCACACCCAGGATTACAAACCATTGCCCCTGCATCCATGAATATTTTTATGTATCCTCTATTCATTGCCTCAAAGTATACCTCATTTGATGCTGGAACAATAATAGTTTTAAGAAGCGGGCTTAACTTCTTTCCCTTGAACATCCTTGCAGCAATTTCTAGGTCCTCTATTCTACCGTTTGTGCATGTTCCTATGAATACTTCATCAACTTCTGTCCCTGCATACTTTTCTACAGGATAGACATTATCTACCCTTGGAGAAACAGCTAGCTGGGGTGTTAGGTCATCAACATCAAATTCAAAGACTTTCTCATAATTTGGATCTTTTGGAACAATTTCCTGATATGAGTATCCTCTTGACTTTAGAAATTTCTCTGTTACTTTGTCAGTTTTTATCAATCCTGTCTTTCCCCCCATTTCGATTGCCATGTTAGTGAGGGTAAGTCTATCTCCTAACGCCATATTCTCAATTGTTTCTCCACCAAACTCGCATGCCTTGTAAGTAGCACCCCTAGCACCGACTTTCCCTATAATTTTTAAGATCAAATCTTTTGGGTACACCCCCTTAGCAAATGATCCATTAACATCAAAGTAGAACGTTTCTGGAACTCTAAACCAATTCTTTCCAGTAGCGTAAGAAACACCAATATCAGTTGATCCTACTCCAGTTCCAAATGCTCCAAGGGCACCATAAGTGCAGGTGTGTGAATCTCCACCAATAATCACTCTACCTGGTATGACAAATCCTTTCTCAACAAGAACCTGGTGGCAAATCCCTTCCCTAAAGAAGTTCTTTACGCCTTCTTTTTTTATGAATTCCAACACTTCTTTCTGTAATGTGGCACTTTCAACTGATGCCGGTGGCTGGACATGGTCAAAGATAACAACAATCCTGTTCTTATCATACAATGGTTTGCCTGTATTTCTCAATGCTTTGATTGCAAGCGGTGTCGTATTGTCATGACTCATCGTTACATCTATATCGACCAATACAATTTCTCCAGCCGACACATCTCTAGAAAGTTTCTTAGAAAAAATCTCTTCAGCAACTGTTCCCATTAACCTCACCATATTTCTTTAGAACTACTCTCGTACTTGTTGCAAGAACTCCAGGAATACTTCTTATATCTTCTATCAAGTTATTGAGCTCTGCAACATTTTTTAACGATGCATAGATTGAGATATCTTCGTCTCCAGACATTTCGTAGAGCTTTTCAACACCCTTCATGTTCTTTATTTTTCTAGAGATCGATGTTGTGTATATATGGGCCTCAAGCCTTAGGAACAAAACAGCATCAACTCCAGTTGGTATAGTCACGGCTTTAACACCAAGCACCTTTTCAGCAATGTCTAGGATATCTGTTTCATGCACAATCTTTCTTTCGTCTCCTACCTTCTTAATTTCATGAATTATCTTTAATAAATCTTCATCATTGGCCTCAATTCCATACTGATTTAACTTTGACATAACCGCCCTTCTGCCAGCGAACTTATCGACAATTATCTTCCTTTCCTTCCCAACCATCTCCGGTGAAAAAGGCTCGTAAGTAGATGGATTCTTTAAAACACCATCTGTGTGGACACCACTTTTGTGTGTGAAAGCATTATCCCCCATTATTGGCATCAGTGGGTAAACATATATCCCTGTTATCTTTTCTACATATGCGGAGATTTGTTTTAACATCTTAAGATCATATTTTAAGTTTTCATTATCTAAAATGTGAGTAGCCACTACAAAGTTAGATAAATCTACTATACCTGTTCTTTCTCCTATACCATTCACTGTGGTGTGAACACAATCAGCTCCAGCCCTAACACCTGCCATAGCATTTGCAACAGCAAGTCCAAAATCATTATGGCAGTGAACATCAATTCCAACAGGCTTTAAATTACTTTTAATAGTCTTAACAAGATCATAAAAAATGTGGGGTTGCATAACCCCAACGGTATCTGCTACACTTATTCTGTCAGCCCCAGCATCAATGGCAGCATTACAGATTTCAATAAGATAATCGAATTCTGTCCTTGTGGCATCTTCGGGTGTGTACCTGACTTTAAGTCCGTGGTCTTTTGCATATTGGACACAATCTACTACTTTCTCTATTGCTACTTCCTTGGTCATCTTTAATTTGTCTTTAAGATGAACATTAGAAGTTGCAAGAAATATTGCAACTCTGTCAACTTCACAGTCAACAGCCATTTCTACGTCTCCCTTGACGGCTCTGACATGTCCTACTATTTCTGCCTTGAGTTCCTCTTTCACAACCTTTCTGATAAACTCTTCAATCTTTGGAGAAACGTTAGGATGACCTACCTCTATCATGTCAACCCCAAAATCGTCAAGCATCTTAGCAAGTGCCATCTTTTCATTGATTGTAAAAGAAACGCCTGCGGTCTGCTCGCCTTCCCTTAAAGTTGTGTCCAATATCTTGACCATTTTATTCTCCCCAATCCTCTTCTTCTTCAGGGGCAACTTCTAGTACTAATGGGTCAAGGCTTATTATTTCAAGCTCTATTCCGCACTCAGAGCACTCTACGATGTCCCCTACTTCTGGATTTTCTATTTCAATAACGCAACTACATTCTGGACATTCTCCCATCCAAATCACCTCGATGGCATTAATCGTAAACTCCTTTTAAGTTTTACGGTTTAAAATAGTATGTAAACTACGATAATCGAAATATTTTTAAAGCCAAATACAGATCTTATCCTATGGACGAACTGGATATACAAATATTATCGATTTTAGAAGAAAACTCTAGGATGAAGAACACTGAGATAGCAAAACTACTATCCGTTTCTGAAGGATCTATCCGAAGGAGGATTGATAACCTTATCGAAACAGGTATAATCAAAAACTTCACTGTTGAAGTTTCTACAAATTTTGGATTTATTTCATTGGTGCTCTTAAATACACATACTCAAGAATCAACAGACGAGATTGTAAAACAGATCATGAAAATTGAGGGGGTAAAAAGGGTATACGAAACAACAGGCGAATGGGATGTTGTAGCCTATGTTTTATGTAATTCACCAAAAGAGTTTAATATTATAATAGAAAATATCAGAAAGCTTAAAGGCGTCAATAAATCAACTAGCCTTACAGTGTTGAATGTATTGTAGTGATATTATGGTAAAAATACTACTCGTTGATGACAATCAAGATTTTTTGGATATATTGAAACAAGGTCTTCACACGCATGAGGTTTTACTTGCAAATAATGGATTGGAAGGCGTAGAGACTTACAAAAAAGAATTACCGGATGTTGTCGTAATGGACATAAAAATGCCCGTTATGGATGGTATTAATGCCACAAAAGAGATAATTAAGTTTAATCCAAATGCAATTGTTATAGGTGGCACGGCTTATACAGAATTACAGAAAGATCTATTTGACGCGGGTGCAAAATTTGTTCTTATCAAACCATTCTCAATTGATTCAATAGAAAAAATAATAGAAAAACACGTTTTAAAAAAGAGGCCTAGGACAGGATATTATAAATAGATCCTTTTTCTAGAGCTTCTCTTAGCTCCATCCCTATTCGTTCTCCATAACTAATTTCTCTGCCATAGAGGTATCCTGTGTGTGGAGTGAATTTTGTTCCAGGGCTTCCAGGGATTCTCATAGAAACATCAAATATGACTATTTCTTCCTTTCCTTCATATGATGCCACTGCCCCTTGGAGTGCAAAAGGTCCTATTATTCCAGGCGGATATTCCTTCTTTGTAACACTTACAAATTTCTCTCCAATATCAAAAGCCTTTTCTAAGATGCTTTCTTTTGTAGTGCAAGTTATATGGCCTGTTTCAATCATTTTGGGTTTAACGTATTTTAAGACTTCAAGTTGCTCATTTGCAGGGAGTCTTAAAATACCGTCTAGATTAGTTTGTCTTCTGGTGTCTGTACCCATAAGTTCTAACTCTTCGTTAGTATTTGAGTAGAAGAAATTGAAATTAGTTTGAGCGCCCAAGATATACTCTTCAATTACGGCCTTTTTTAATGCTTCTTTTGTTATCATCCCTTTATCTATTAATTCCTTGCTTTTCTGTTCATATTCCTTGGGAGAGGATGCAAAGAAAAAGGCCCTTTCATACCCTCTTATAGCCTCTGAGACCTTTACAATTACAAGTCTATCAATTTTATCAGGAGATGAGAATATCTTTGGGAATCTGATTCCTGCTTTTTCTAATAGATAATACTGATTTTTTGGTACATCTCTTTCTTCAAGCTTTACAAGCCCTCTTGTTCCATATATAGGAACGAAGAAATCATTTTCTATTCGTTCAAAATCGAAGTAAACCCAGAAATACCTGTTGTGTATGAAAATAGTGTTCATTTCTCTAAGCTCTTTTTGAACATCTTTATTTGTAATATCTTTGAATGATTCTAGGACAACAACTTCATCAATACAGCCTCGGCCATCCCTAAATTTGTAATACTTTGAATATGTCTGTTCTCTACCTTTTTGACAAACTGCAACTGTGTCGAATCCGTATTTTTTTACACCGCTTGAAATATCAAGGGCAGAATGTCCTCCCAATACACCTATAGTTATATTATCGAGATCATAGCTGCTCAGGATATTCTTTATATCCTCCTGATCTATCATAAAATAACCTTACCAAGTTTTTATTTCCTCTTTAGCTTCTCCTTTAATGAGCTTTAGTACCTTTATCATGTTCTTTGCTGTATTCTGAGAGGTCTTTATGCCATATTCATCTTTATCAGAGTCTCCAATATTATAACCAAATCCAACACCGCCATAGTGCGATGTCGCCTCATCTGCAACAACGATTGAATTATGTATCAAGAAGAAATTGAAAATCTGTTGTAGGGTAGTTTCCTGCCCTCCGTTTCTAAATCCTCCTACAGAAATTCCAGCGCCAACCTTATTTCGAAGTTCAAATTTTCCCCTAAGTGCTCTGGTCCTGTCCATAAAAGCCTTCATCTGTGCAGACACTCCGCCCAAGTATACCGGCGAGGCAAGTATAATTCCGTCAGCACCTTTTATCTTATCGTACAAAGGTGTCATATCGTCTTTCTGAATGCAAATTCCAGTATCCTTACATCCTCCACATGCTTTACAAGGGGCTACTTTCATTTTTCCAACATGTACAAGTTCTGTTTCAACTCCAAGCTCTTTACATGTTTCAAGTGCTTTCTTCAATAGAAATAAAGAATTACCCTCTCTAGGGGATCCACAAACTCCTAGTATTTTCATATAGTCCCTCCATTTGCTTAATGAATGTTTATTTATAAAAATGTTTTGTAAGAATCATATATAAATTTTTATAAATAAAGTACTAGTATCTGGTGTAGTGTTGTAATGGAAGAAATCGATGAGATAAGACAGAAGAAGATGAATGAACTAAAAGAAAAATTTTCAGGTGAAAAGAAAAGAGTACTAGTTGAAGTCCTAGCTTTATCTGGATGCTCTCATTGCCCAGCAGCGGCTGAAATGGCTTATAGAGTTGCATCGCAATATGATAATGTTGATGTAGCCATAGTTAATATTGCAACTCCTGAAGGAAATTCAAAAGCAATAAAACTTGGCGTTATGAGTGTACCAGCAATTGCCATAAATGGCAAACTCGCCTTCGTTGGAACACCACAAGCAGATATGATAATGCATAATGCCATAAAAAAGGCTATGTAGCTAAATCTTTTATTTTATCTTTTATCTCTTCTAATATACTTATATACGACTCTTCAAGATTAGATGTGAACTCATCTGAAAATGTGAATGGGTCCTTTATCCCTATTGCACAAAAAAGTATTTCATTTGGCATTCTTTCCGGAGAGACCTTCATTCCAAGTTTCACCATAGTCGAAAAGTTTGTTGAGTGAGGTGAAGATGTTTCCGGTATTGATAGGATATCTTCTAATGTAAGATAAGTAATTTTTCCAATATTATCCGAGATAATTGAATCGACAAATATCGCACAATTATAATCTAAAATAGAATCCAGTAGTTCAATACCTGAAGAATAGAAAATTTCAAAGATTATACTCCCATGTTCACTGAAATATTTTTCTAAATCCTCAACAATTTTTGGCCCTATTCTATCATCTTTGAGATAGGGATTTCCAATGCCAAGGACTATTATTTTTTTCATTTCAAACTCTTATTGGATTTGGCCCTAATTCTCTTATTTTTTCAGTGAATGCAGTCATAACTTCGGAGAATTTCTTTCCTTCTGAGGCAGAAATCCAGAATATCTCTAATCTTTCAGGTTCAATTCCCATATCTGCAATTAGTTTTTTTAACAATGTGATTCTTTTTAAAGCCTTAAAGTTCCCTTGCTGATAGTGACAATCAGTTGGTATATGGCATCCTCCGACAAACACTCCATCAGCACCCCTAGCAAATGTTTCAAGAATAAAAGCAGGGTCTACCCTTCCCGAACACATTAGTCTTATCATTTTGATGTTTGGGGGATAGCTGTATCTTGAAGAGCCTGCTAAATCGGCGCCTGCATATGTACACCAATTACAGACAAAACCTATAATATTGGGCTCAAATTTATTCATCAGTCAACACCATAAAATTTTTTTATGAATCCATCTCTTGGAGTTTCAGAAATGGAAGCAATCCTCTTTTTTGGAAGGCCCATTGAAAGCCCGAGAAGTTGATTATAGTAAAAAACAGGTATGCAGAAATCTTCACCCTTATCTCTTAAACCTTTCTGACCTAAATCAAACTGAAGGAAGCAGAAAGGACATGCTGTAACAATACAGTCTGGGTCTGAATATTTAATGTTCAGAAGTTTTTTTTCTAAAATCTTCAAAGTAACATCGGGATTATTTCCTCTCATCCCCCCTCCTGCACCACAACAAGATAGTTTCTTCGGGTAGTATACACTTTCCATACCTAGTGCTTCAACTAAGGCATCAAGTTTGTGAGGCTTTTCAGGATTTTCAGCCATTAGATGGTCTGAAGGTCTCAATAGATGACAACCATAATGTACAGCAGCCTTGGCACCATCTAATTTTATCTTCGTAGCCTCCTTAATTCTTTCAGGACCAATATGGTCGTGAAGTATTTCAACTAAATGATATACATAAATTGTACCCTGATACTTTCTTCCTATTTTACTGAGTATCATATTTACTTTTTCTCTTTTTTCTTTATCACTCTTCAAAAGAATATTGCTATTCTTAAGATAACAAAAACACCCATTGCAGACTGCCATTAAATCTTTATTCATTGATTCGGCTATCGATATATTCCTAGCACTCTGCGCAAGTCCTGAAATTTCTTCAACTGACCAGAACGCACCACCAGGAGGGCAGCATCCTGCCCCAACCATATCATAGACATTGACCCCCAGAAGTGGCATTGTTTCTCTTATTGAATTTTCGATATCGGGATATCTTAATGGAATAATGCATCCAGTGTATAATGCATAATCAGTCGCAGGCAATCACATCATCTCCTTTTGACTTCCAATCCTTTCCTATCTTTAGTAATGAACCAGCATTAGTGGAATCAACTATTTTTTGGATTTCAATTATATATTTCTTGTTTGAACCTGCGGTCTTTAGTGGTGGCGCATCAACTTTTTCTCTAAGCTTTACGCCCTTTTGAACTGTAACTGCATGCCCAAGATGATAAATATTATTGGCAACTTCAACTTGAGCTTCTGGAACAATACCTTTTTCTGCAGAAATCCTTCTTAGCGCAAGTACAACTTCTGTCGGTCCGGCATTTTGAGGACACCTTTCCAAGCACATAAAGCAAGTAGTGCACAGCCATATTGCCTTTTTATCCAATATTTGATCGTCAAGGCCTAAAAGAACCTGATGCATAGTTCTTTTAATTTTATGATCAGTATCGCTTGCAACAGGACATCCTGAAGCGCACATCCCGCATTGAAAGCATTCGTAAACTCTTTTACCACCATATTCAATGACTTTATTTACTAGCTCTTTGTTAGTGTTGTTAAGAACAATTTTCATTTCATACCCTCCGTAAGAGCCAAAATTTGCATCCTAACTTGCTTGCTTGTAAAGTGATTTGCCTTGATAGCTCCAGAGGGGCATGCTGCACTACAGACTCCACATCCTTTACAGAGGGCGATATCCACTTCCATTTTATCTTCTTCTGTATATTTAATTGCCTTGTAAGTACAAAGTGACTCGCAAGTTCTACATTTTGCACATAAATCATCGATTATTTGAGCAAAGAGAGGTTCTATTTCTATCTCTCCTCTAGCCATAAGAGATGAAGCAGCAGAAGCCGCCGCTTTTCCTTGGCTTACTGCATCTGGGATTTCCTTTGGCCCTTGGCATGCACCAGCAATAAATATCCCATCACTGTCTGTACCGACGGGTTTCAATTTTGGATGTACTTCTTTGAAAAATCCTGTTTTATCAGTACTTATATTCAATAAATTGGCAATTCTCTTTGCATCTTGAGAGGATTCCATTGCAACAGCTAAAATAACAAGATCTGCAACAACACTTATCTGTTCTCCGAGGGTGTCATCATCGCCTGAGACCTCCAATCTATCTCCAATCGAGTCAACCTGACTTATCCGGCCTCTTATGAATTTTACTCCTTTTTCTCTAGCCATTCTATAATACTCTTCATAACCCTTCCCAAAACACCTTAAGTCAATATAATGGATGAAAATGTCTATATCAGGATATTTTTCCTTTAAAAGTCTAGCATGTTTTATTGAATATGTGCAGCAGATTCTAGAGCAATAATCATTTGTCTTTTCATCTCTTGAGCCGACACATTGTATAAAAGAAATTGTATGTGGTTTTCTACCGTCTGAAGGTCTCAAAATCTCTCCTTTTGTTGGGCCTGAAGCGCACATCATCCTCTCAAGTTCTAGAGAAGTTATCACATTTGGATGGTCATATTCATACTCAGCTTTTCTATTAGGATCAAATAGGTCATAACCAGTTGTGACAATAATACTTCCAACATCGAACTCAACAAATTCATCTTCATTTTTTGAGATATCGATAGCACCGACTTGACATCGTTTTTCACAAAGCTTACACTTGATACACTTGTCTTTGTCAATAACTGCTTTCATTGGTATTGCCTGCTGAAATTGTATATAGATGGCCTTTCTTTTGTCCATGTTGCAGTTGAATTCGTTGTCAACCTTTATGGGGCACACTATGTTACATTCACCACAACCGTTACATTTTTCCCAGTCTACCGATGTCTGTTTTTTCTTAACAACAATATGATATTTTCCGATATGTCCGGAAACATCTTCAATTTCAGAATATGTAAGAACCTCAATGTTTGGAGTGTTTGAAACCTCCACCATCATTGGCGCAAGAATACACGCAGAACAATCATTTGTTGGAAATGTTTTGTCTAATTGAGCCATTTTACCCCCGATGCTTGGGTCTCTCTCAACAATGTATACATTATACCCACTACGGGCTAAATCTAGTGCGGCATTAATACCGGATATACCACCACCTATTATCAGTGCAGATTTTAAAACAGAGAGTTTTCTATCTTCTAAAGATTCTAATACAGAGGCCCTATATACCCCACTTTTAACAAGCTGCTTTGCCTTTTTAGTTGCATTTTCTTTATCTTTAATATGGGGCCACGAGCACTGATCCCTAATATTAACCTGCTCATAGAGGTATTTATTCAAATTAGCCGATTCCAGAGTCTTCCTGAAAATCTCTTCATGTGTTCTGGGTGAGCAGCATGCGGCAACGACCCTGTTAACTCCTTCTTTTTTTATATCCTCCTTTATAATGTTCTGTCCTTGTTCAGAGCAGAGGTAGATATGTTCTCGCACAACAGACACATTATCTATTGTTTTAGAATAGTTAACAACTTCATCTATGTTCACGCTACCAGCTATATTAGTGCCACAATGGCACACATAAACGCCAATCTTAGGAAAATTAATATCTTCTTTTTTTTTCTTTGACTGGGATTTTGCCATCATACCACTCCACAAACTTTCAAGAAAGGATTATCGAAAGATATAATATTAGATTACCCTAATCTGTTGATAAACTGAAATACCGTTTTTATGTCTTTTGGTTTGATTTGAAAATTACACTAAATAAATCATAAAATAAAAGACTTATTCAAACCTTTAACATATACTTTTATATTATCCCCCTCGATTACTTTTCCTATTAAATATGAATGGTAGTAATTATTTAATATTTCTAGGGTTTTATCTTTATCTTCTTTTGAAACAACTATCATAAACCCAGTTCCCATATTAAAGGTTCTGTACATCTCTTCAATCTCTATTCCAGTATCCATTATTTTCTTGAATATCATTGGTGGTTCAGGCAACTCAAGCTCGAACACCATACCTTTTTTCAATCTTTTAAGATTTAGAAGGCCGCCTCCCGTTATATGCGCCATTCCTTTAACCTTGACATTTTCAATTAGATCTAAGACCTGTTTAACATATATTCTAGTTGGGATTAAAAGTTCAGGATAATCTTCTTCACCTAAAGCTTTTCTTGCAAGAGTCAGTCCATTTGAATGAACCCCTGATGAGGCAATACCAATAATTACATCCCCCGGGACAATATCTTTCCCAGAAATTATTTTGTTTTTTTCAACTACACCAAGGCAAGTTCCAGCAAGATCAAACCCTTCTCCATCACCCTTTATTATATCTGGCAGAGTTGCAGTTTCACCACCAACTATCGGCATATCTGATTGCCTTGCGCCTTCAAGAAGTCCTTTTGCAATTTCGCCCAAAATATACTCTGAAGTTTTCTCCAATGCAATATAATCCACAAAAGCAATTGGCGCCGCACCGTTACATATGACATCATTAACATTCATCGCAATTACGTCAATTCCCACCGTATCATATTTATTCAATTTTTGCGCAACAAGAACTTTTGACCCAACACCATCAGTAGCCAGTGATAACGCATACTCTCCAAATTCAATGAATCCTGAGAAACTTCCTATACCCCCAATAGCTGCACCAATCTTTCCTTTTCTAAATTTAAGAGTTTCTTTGATAACTGAAACTAGAATACCAATAGATCTTTCTTCAACTTTTATATCCACACCCGATGATTTATAATCTTTGGGAGTTGTCAATTATTTCACTCCTAGAATCCTCATCGCAAGGTATGCTGCATTTTCGCCATTATCAATTCCCACACATGCAACTGGAACACCTTTTGGCATCTGGACTATCGAGAGCAGTGCATCAAGGCCACCCAATTTAGAAGAAACAGGTACACCTATAACAGGTTTTTTTGTGTGAGACGCAACAACGCCTGGAAGTGCAGCGGCAAGTCCAGCTATAGTAATGAAAATATCATAATCTCTTTTAGCAAGTTCTGCCACTCTTTCGGGTTCTCTGTGAGCTGAGGCATATTGAATTTCATATTCAACATTATTTTCATCAAAAACTTTCTTTACTTTATTAACAATCTGTTCATCACTTTTTGAGCCGGCTATAATTAGAATCATGTATCAAGAAAGGTGTTTGGATTAAAAAGATTTTTGTTTAAAAATATTAATTTGACTAAAAATTTAAATATAAAAAATAAAAGGACTTTTCCTATAATCACTAGAAATACCCTTTTACAAAAATACTCTTAATACCTTCTTGGGTTTTTCTTCTGGTAACATTCCCTGCAGTAAACAGGTCTTGTTCCATCTGGCTTGAAAGGAACTTCAGTTTCCTGCCCACAAGCTGCACATGTTGCTTTGTGCATTTCACGAGGAGGTCTATCGTATCCCCCTCTTCTATCGTCATACATTTTAATTACTCCTTTATTTGGCCATTAATGGCCCTAAAGAATAAAATGTATCTTTAGTTTATAAGGTTGGTTATACTAATAGATAAAAATATTAAATTCTACCATAAATAGACTCTTTTACATATTTTTATTAACTTAAACTAAAAATGTTAGGCAATGATATTAAAATTGTATAATAGATCAGTCAATCGATTCCTTCACCAATTCTCTTTCTGAAATTTTTACCAACAAATCTGATATATTTATCAGATATTACTTCATATGCAATTTTGCTGGCATCACTATATGTATTTGCTAATCCACCACCGAGTATAATACGCCCACCGCCAACTGCAATATTTCCTGTTTGAGTTAAAAAAGTGCCAGCGTGTCTGTGGAATGAATTATTTGGAAGTTCATTAGAATAATCTATAACTTGACCAGTTAGATGTTTACCCGGATAACCAGGAGGCATTTGAGAAGCTTCAAATCCACATCCTCTAAACCATGGAAAACTTCCGCTTACTGTGAAAACACCAACACAAACATTTTCTTTAAACTTCACATTTAGTTCTTCAAGTTTTCCTTCATAACTCTTTCTTGCTATATCAAATAGAGAAGTATCTATTATTGGCCATCTGCCTTCAGCTTCTGGTGAACCATCTCTACCATTTATTTCAAAAACATAAAAGTTGTAAGAATTATTTTCTTTTAAAGCACATAGGCCAAAGTATATTATTCCATTAAAAGCTATTTTTTCTTCTTCTAAAAGATTAGTTAAAAAAGGATTTATTATCGTATCTTCAATTTTTTTAACTAAATCATCTCTATCTTTCAAAAGTGGATGTGGGGCGACAACACCCATTCCACCTGTGATATAGTTTACCATCTGCCCTGGGTGGCCCATTCTTTTATTGAATCTATCAATCAAAAATGTATCTTCCGAATCAAATCTTTCCGGAAAATCTTTTGCACTCCCAAGATATTTAAAATGACCTTCATGAACTGCATAAAAAACCATTACCTCTTCACCATAGAGCCTTTCCTCTATCGTCAACTTATCTACTGGATTACAAATAATACTAGACACCATAAAGTCATCAACAGCACTCAAAGCTTCATCAAGGGTATTACAGACCCTTGAACCCTTACCGTCCAGCAGATAAGGATACTTTACAACATATTTCTTTCCATTTTTACCAAAATTTTCCTTTAAGAAAGCTTTGGCGGATTCTGGATTATAAAAATTCTCGAACTGTGGACATGGTATGTTCCATTTCTTCATAAGGTCATTTGTATTGCATTTATCGGCCTCTACTATCATGGCTTTAGAAGTAGGGCCCCAACAAGTTATCCCTTTTTTTTCACATCTTTCTTTTAATCCAAGAGAAAGATACTTTTCTTGACCTCCGATTACCATATCAATGTTATTTTCAGAAAGATAAGAAATAATATCCCCAAGGTCATCAAGTCTCTTCACTCTTCCATTATTTTCTTGAATCTCTTGTTTATAATCGATAAAAAATTTTTTCACATCATTAAAATTTTTAATCTTGACTCTATCATTTCCAATGGGCCAGATGCATTTTTTTTCAAAAGCCCCTCCAAGATTTCCAGGTAGCACATGGACTTCTGATACTTCTTTAGATCTTGTAATTGATTCTGCCAAGGCCCATTCTCTTGCTCCCCCACCTATAACTGCCCACACTTCATTCAAAATACCACTATTCCTATACTCTCACGTTCTCTCACATTCTCTTGTTTTTGTAAGGGACATCCTTGTTTCTTCAGGTATATGTGTTGGATAATCACCATTTAGACATGCAAGGCACAGTTCTTCTTTTTTAAGTCCAATTGCCTTCACCAATCCTTTTATTGTCTGGTATGTAACTGAATCTGCACCAATTCTTTCTGCTACTTCCTCTGTACTCCTTGCAGCAATTAGTTCTTTTTCAGTTGGCATATCTATGCCATAATAACATGGATGTTTAATTGGAGGGCATGTAGATATCATGTGAACTTCTTTAGCGCCATGATCTCTTAACATATTAACAATTCTTCTGCTCGTTGTTCCTCTAACTATGCTGTCATCCACAAGAATGATTTTTTTTCCTCTAATTTCACTTTTTATCACATTTAATTTATCTCTAACTGCTATGTCTCTTGAAACTTGAGTTGGCATTATGAAAGTTCTACCAATGTATCTGTTTTTTATCAAACCTTCTCTTTGTTTAATCCCATACTTCTCAGAGAATCCTAAAGCCGCTGTCCTTGCTGTGTCAGGTACAGGTATAACTACGTCCCCTTCTCCCTCAAATTCTATATTCTTCCCAAGTTCTATTCTAGCTTCGTACACACTTTTGCCTTCTATAACAGAATCAGGTCTTGAGAAATAAACCCATTCAAACATACAGTGTGCCCTACCTTTTGGGCATAACAATCTCTTTTCAAGTTTATTATCTTGAACAACTATTGCCTCCCCAGGCAATAGATCCCTGATCAAAGAATAACCATTTACATCTAGTCCTACACTTTCAGAAGAAAAAGAAAATGCAGTTTCATTCAAATTAGTTTTTTCTCCAAATACCAATGGCCTGTTTCCATAAGGGTCTCTGAAAGCTATGAGTTTTTTTGGTAATAGCATTACAGTAGAATAGCTGCCATCAATTCTTTCCATAGTTCCTTTTATAGCCTCAAATGTATCATTTTTCATTAACTCTTCAGAAAGAATATTTATCATAACCTCAGTATCTGAATTTGAATGAATGCATCTATGCTTTTTCTCAAGTTCTTCTTTTAGTTCCTGATAATTCGTAATATTACCGTTATGTGCAAGACCTATCCCATAAGGATAACTCAAAAAGAAAGGCTGAGCCTCACAAAGTGTATTGGTTCCAGCCGTTGGATATCTTACATGTCCTATAGCTTTAGACCCTTCAAGTTTAGATAGCTCTTCATTGTTGAAAACATTCAACACAAGACCTTTTTCTTTTTTCTGATGTACTATACCATCAAATGATAGTATACCCGCCGAATCTTGTCCCCTGTGTTGAATAGCCAAAAGCCCTCTATAGCATTCATATGCAGAATTATTTGATGAAGTACCTAATATGCCGCACATTTTTATTTTTCCTCTATATATTTTAAAACTGATTCAAAGAGTTTCATACCAGAAATCCCATTCTTATTTTTATCGAAATAGGCTCTTTCAGGATGTGGCATCATTCCAAATACATTTCCAGCCTCATTACAAATACCGGCTATATTATGTGCCGAGCCATTTGGATTCCAAGGGTACCCAGCGTATTCTCCATCTTTATCAACATATCTAAATACAACTTGATCATTTTCAAATAATCTATCAAAGTATTCTTTTTCCTTTTCTCTTGGGAACAGTAACTTTCCTTCTCCATGAGCCGATGGAACAAGCATTACTTCTCCTCTAGGTATATTCCTTGTGAAGACACATTTGCCTTTGTTTTCATGTTTTAATAATGTTGGCCTACATTCAAATCTTACAGAATTATTCAAAAATAGACAAGCATCAGGATAATCCATTCTTTTAAATCCAGGTAGGACTCCAAGCTCAACTAGAACTTGAAATCCATTACAAATCCCTCCTACAGGCCAACCTTCATCTATGAACCTATGTAAGTCATTTGCCAGTCTTGCCCTTATCCTTGAGGCAAATATCGCCCCTGCCCTTACATAATCCCCTGCAGAAAATCCTCCAGGAATCATAAGGCAATTATAATCAAATAGATCTTTGAGATCTTTCAAATGAACAAGTTCAGGTGAGGCACCTAATCTCTTGAAAGCATGGTACATCTCATCTTCATTGTTTGTTCCCTCTATTCTCAAAACACAAACTTTAATCTCAGACCTGTCCATCGAATCACCCCATATGCTCCCAAATTGCATTTTTCCATTTATCTCTTAATTTTTCAACAGGCGCATCTACTATTTTAACTCCATTCTGTTTTATCATTAGATTCTTGCCCGATATTTTTCCAATTCTTATGAAAGGTACTTTATTTTTGGTGAACAGAGATTCAAATTCCTTATCGTCTTTAACTTCAACTACCCATCTGGTATTTGATTCTGAAAAGATGAATTCATCTGCCCTCATATCTTTTATAATTGGTAATTCAATTTCTGCACCATAATCACTACCAAATGCCATTTCAGCAATAGCAACAGCCAAGCCTCCCTCGCTTAAATCATGACAGCTTTTCACAATACCTTTTTGCATTGAATCAAGCAGAACCTTTGAAAAATTTATCAATTTCTCTGGATCCATTTTGGGAGCAATTCCCCCATCGATTCCTAAAATTCTGTAATACAATGAACCGCCAAATTCCCTTTTAGTATTACCAATAAGGTAAATTGAGTCCCCTTCTTTCTTGAAGTTGGAACTTACCTTCTTATCTATGTCATCGATTATCCCAATTCCGACTATAGTTGGCGTTGGAGGACAGCTTCCAACCATACTTTCATTGTAAAGGCTTACATTGCCTGATGAAAATGATACTTGAAGATCTTTTGTGGCAAAATTTAATCCCATTACGGCCTGATAAAAGTCCCCGAACCTCTCCGGTTTCTCGGGATTTCCAAAGTTCAGGCAATCTGCCAACGAGTGAGGTTTACCGCCAACTGCAACAATATTTCTATAAATTTCATCTATAGCAGAAGCCGCACCCCAGTATGGATCATATTCCATTAAGAATGGATTTACAGCTGTTGAGACTACCAATCCTTTGTTAATTTCTTCTACAGGCTTTATGATGGCAGAATCCTGTGGTGAAAAGTTAACAACATCCCCATATAGTGGCGTAAGTGAAGTTGAACCCCTAACAGTATGATCATATTGAAGGATAACCCAATCCTTTGATGCAATATTTGGATCTGAAAGCATCTTGATTAATATCTCGTTTGTATCGTTGGGTGTTTGAGTTTGGATATCTTTCTGATCCCGTTCGACTACCTTTACATCTCTTGCGTATAATGGGCCACCTGTCAAAAATTCAGAATCCATGTCAAATATCTTTTCACCTTCATAATAAACAAAGACTCTTTTTTCAGCAATAGTTTCTCCAATAATTGCTGCATTAACATCCCATTTATCAAAAATATCAAGAACCACTTTAAGATTTTCTTTTGAGACCGCAAGCATCATCCTTTCCTGAGATTCGGATACCCATATTTCCCAAGGTTTCATTCCTTTTTCTTTTAACAAAACTTTTTCTAGATTGACTCTGGCACCATAACCCCCAGCGTGGGCCATTTCTCCTACTACACAAGATAGTCCTCCACCGCCCAAATCCTTCATACCATTCAGAAGTTTTTTTTTATTAGCTTCAAGGCATGCATGTATTAACGGCTCTTTTGTTATAGGGTCTCCTACTTGAACTGCCGAACGTGAAGATGTTTCAGACTCTTCATCAAGTTCTGCAGAAGCAAAGTTAACACCGTGGATTCCATCTCTTCCTGTTCTTCCACCGACCATGACAAATATATCCCCAAGCTCTTTTACCCTACTGTGAATTATGTCATCTTTTTTTATGATACCTACACATCCAACATTTACAAGACAGTTCCCCGTGTAACCAGGATGGAAATAAACGGATCCCGACACAGTCGGAATACCTACCCTGTTACCATAGTCTCTGATTCCTGCCACCACGCCTCTAAAAATGAATTCAGGATGCTTTACCCCTTTTGGTAATTGGTCATAAGGCAACTCAAGAGGTCCAAAAAATATTGGGTCTATCAGTGCAACAGGCTGAGCCCCCATGCAGACTACATCTCTAAGAATACCGCCAATTCCAGTAGCCGCCCCTCCATATGGCTCAACAGCTGATGGATGATTATGACTCTCCAAAGCTAGAACATAAGCATAATCTTTATCAAATTCAACTACGCCTGCATCTTCTTTAATAACAAATATATTCTGAGGCGCTTCAATATTAAAAATATATTTTTTCAATAAACTTTTTGATGATTTGTAACAACAGTGTTCTGACCAAGCCTGACCTATTGCCTGTATTTCAATGTCTGTTGGATTTCTACCTTGTTCTCTAAAGTAATTTCTAACTGACTTCATTTCATCTAGAGAAAGACCTATCCCTATTTTTCTACTTATCTCTAGAAGTTTTTCATCAGGTAAGTCAAGATTTATTTCAAAAACATTTTGTTTGCCACTCATTTTATCATTTCCACTTCGTAATCGTGGATTACAGGATTAATCAGAAGTTTTTTGCACATCATATCAACGTCTTCTCTAATTTTCTTTTCATCCTTTCCACTTATTTCTATGACGTAGCTTCTTTTCACTTCAACATTTTGAACATCATCAAAACCAAGCAATTTCAAAGATTTTTTAATATTAAGACCTTCAGGGTCCGTAATTCCTTCTTTTAATCCAACTTTAATTTCTACCTTCAAACAAATCACCTAAATTTTTCACCAGTAATTCTTTCATACATATTAATGTAAAGATCAGATACTTGCTTAATCATACTATCAGGTAATGCAGGAATATCTGGTTCTGATTGACCTTTTTCTCTAGCATCATATAACTCTTTTTTATATCCTGTTTTAATGTAATGCTGTCTTACAAATTCCTTTGACAACTCTACCATTTGACCTTGCTCATAGAGTTTCTTATCCCAGAATCTGTCTTCATCAGCAGTTCCAAATACATCTATGAACATTAGAGTTCTATCTTCATTCATTCCAAATTCCTTTTTTCCATCAACGTGGATTAAGCCACCCTTCTCAACGATCTTTGACATCTTTGAATCCATCTTAATTATTGTTTCAAGGATATTCTGGTATTCTTCTTCAGTAAGGCTCGATATGCTTAGAGCTTCCTTCTTTTCCAATGGCCTATCAAATGGCTCAAGCTTTGTAGATGTTTCAATAAAAGGTTCAGGTATCTTTTCTCCATACTCAACTGTTTTTTTGTTGAATCCAAGTTCCTTTGGGTCTATCTTGCCCTTTTCAATTCTATCATGAAGAGAGCCTGCAACGTAATGCCTACAGATAAATTCTAAGGGTATAAGATAATTTTTTGTATTGTGATCAATTTTGTTATAATCATAAATTATATTAACTTTCTTCACAAGCATCTTATTCTTGTCAATCATCTTTATGAAGTGAGTTGAGAATCCCAACTTTTCTGCTTCTTTAAGCCAAAAAGTTCCTTCTCTACATAGAGTCTCTCCTTTGAAAGGAATTTTAGAAGGTATTATTTTATCAAAGACAGAGATTCTGTCAGTAAATTCAAATTCAATTTCTTTGTCAGAAACATCATAAACTCTCTTAACTTTTCCTTCTCTTGAAAATCCAGAAGAGGCATTTCTTGGGTTGCTCATATTAGAATTTATTATATCTGATATTTAAATATATTTATCCTAAAATTAATAGAGATTCGGAATTAGAATTTTTTTAATAAATCAAGTTTGATATAAAACCTATGCCATAA
>JAHKLW010000020.1 GCA_020854815.1 Methanofastidiosum sp.
GAGCACAAGCCTTACTGCTCAAAGATATGCTGTATGTACACTGCAAAGCATGCCATGCTTTTCAAGCACAAAGTCCACGATGGAAACGCATATGTATTCTACATTGATGTTAGGACTGCTGGAAAGGACTATGAGGAGTTTTATTACAGGACAACAGAAGAAGACCATGCGTTATACACTCGAGGTAAAGTTTCAAAAATATTTGAAGATGACGATAAGGTCGTTGTATGGGGAGTTGACACACTCACAGGCAAAAAAGTTGAGGTAAGAGCTGATCTCGCTGTATTGGCAATGGCAATTGAGCCATCAAATGGCATTATGGAGCTTAAGCAAAAATTAAAAATCGCAGTTGACGAAAATGGTTTTTTGAAGGAAGCTCACCCAAAATTAAGGCCAGTTGAAAGCATGACTTCTGGCATATTTTTTGCAGGTGCAGCACAAGGCCCAAAAGATATCCCTGAATCAGTTTCACAGGCAGGTGCCGCTGCATCAAAAGTTCTTTCTATGTTTTCCTCTGACTTCCTGCAAAAGGAGCCCTTGATATGTGAGATAGATGAGGATGTGTGTAGTGGGTGTGGCGTATGCATTACACTTTGCCCTTATGGTGCATTGGAGGCTGAGATTACAACTAAAGAAGGCAAAGAAGCCAAAAGATCAAAATTAAATGAAGCACTGTGCCAGGGCTGCGGTACATGCTCCTCTGCCTGTCCAAGTGGCGCCGCCACTATGAAAAATGATGATTCTAAAAACATGTTTAAGATGATTGAGGTCATACTGGAGTAGATTTTATGGAAAATTTCGAACCTAAAATTATAGCTTTTCTGTGCAAATGGTGCACTTATGCGGGGGCAGATCTTGCGGGAGTTTCTAGATTAAAGTTTTCCCCTAACGCTGTTCCTATAAAAGTAATGTGCTCAGGAAGAGTCGATCCATCCTTTATTCTTGATGCGTTTGCTAAAGGTGCCGACGGTGTTCTTGTAGGGGGTTGTCATCCAGGCGACTGCCACTATGCTCAGGGTAACTATAAAACACTTAGAAGGGTAAAACTTCTTAAAACATTGTTAGAAGATATGGGATTAGAAGAGGAGAGGTTAAGGTTAGAATGGATTTCAGCCAGTGAAGGGAACAAGTTCAGAGAGGTCGTAAATGACATGGTCATTAAAATAAAAGAGATTGGACCCTCTCCACTGAAAACGGAGGAATCAAAATGAGTAAAGCCAACATAGCATTTTACTGGGCTGCTTCTTGCGGTGGCTGCGAAATTGCTGTTTTAGATATCAATGAAAAAATATTGGATGTAATAGAAAAAGCAAACATCTTGATGTGGCCTGTTGCAATGGATACTAAATATGAGGATGTCAAAAAGATGAAAGACAACTCTATTGATGTATGCTTTTTTAACGGTGCTATCAGGACTAGTGAAAACGAAGAGCTTGCAAAGTTACTTAGAAAAAAATCAAAGATCCTCGTTGCATTTGGCTCATGTGCACATGAGGGGTGCATCCCTGCATTAGCGAACATGTTTAACAAAAAACTGATATTTGACCGAGCCTATAAAGAAACAGAAACAACAGTAAATAAAGATAATATTGCCCCAATGACCTCATTTGAAGTTAAGGAAGGAGAAATTCATATTCCAGAGTTTTATGATACTGTAAAAACTCTTGATCAGGTAGTTGATGTTGATTATTATATCCCCGGATGTCCGCCAACACCGAATATTGTTGAGGATGCTTTTAACAAATTCTTAAATGGTGATTTACCGCCAAAAGGTTCTGTTTTAGCACCTGTTAAAGCTTTGTGTGACGAGTGCCCACGAAAAAAGAAGGACAAGATGATTGAAACAATCTATCGCGTATACGAAAAGGAAGCAGATCCAGAAAAATGTTTCCTTGATCAGGGAATAATTTGTATGGGCCCAGCAACAAGATCTGGTTGTGGTCACCAGTGCATCTATGGGAATATGCCATGTACCGGATGTTTTGGAAAGACTCCGGAAGTAAGCGATCAGGGTGCAAAGATGATATCAGCTTTAGCTTCTGTATTGGCTGTGGAGAATGAGTTAGAACTTGACGAGAAAAAGGTAGATGATCTTATTTCAAAAATAAAGGATCCTGTTGGAACATTTTACAGATACTCACTTGCTTCGTCCTTCATTAAGAGAAAGGTGATTAAATGAAAAGAATAACAATAGACCCCATAACTAGACTTGAAGGCCATGGCAAAATTGAGATTTTCTTAAATGATAGCGGAAATGTCGAGAATGCTTACCTTCAGATACCAGAATTAAGAGGGTTTGAGAAGTTTAGCGAGGGAAGACTTGCAGAGGACATGCCACAGATTACATCAAGGATTTGTGGTGTATGCCCAGTTGCACATCATTTTGCTTCAACTAAGGCGTTAGACAATGCTTTTAACACACAGCCCACAGAAACTGCAAAGAAACTAAGAGAATTAATGTACTGTGGCTATGTCATATATGACCATATCCTGCACTTTTATTTCCTTGGCGGTCCTGACTTTGTCGTTGGACCAGACGCACCAAAAGGCGATAGAAATATTATAGGTGTTATCGGAAAGGTCGGCGTTGAAATAGGTAAAGAAGTGATAAAACATCGGGCATATGGGCAGAAGATAACAAAGATTCTTGGTGGAAAACCCACACACCCCGTATGTGGACTCCCTGGAGGGATTTCAAAGGGATTGAATGAAGAGGAACGAAACGAGATTGAATCGATGGCTGAATCCTGCGTGAAGTTCTCAGAATTTACCTTAAACTTTTTCAAAGATACTGTACTGAAAAATAAGGCGTATCTTGATCTCATCAAAAGCGATGCATACACACTTGAAACTTATAATATGGGGCTTGTCGATAAAAATAACAATCTTAACTTCTACGATGGAATGATACGAATCAAAAGCCCACTTGATAAAGAATTTGCCTCTTTTGATGGAAGCAAGTATGCCGAGTATATCGAAGAGCACGTTGAGCCATGGACCTATATGAAATATCCATACCTAAAGGAGATTGGCTGGAATGGACTTACCGGTGGTGTTGATAGCGGCGTATATCGTGTTGGGCCATTGGGGCGGATAAATGTCATTGATGGATTTACAACTCCACTTGCAAATGAAGCATATAAAGAATTAATTGAAACTCTGGGAAAACCAGTAAACTCAACTCTCGCCTTCCACTGGGCAAGATTGATAGAACTTCTCTATGCGTCTGAAAAGGTCTTGGAACTTAGCAGGGATAAGGATATACTAAAGCAAGATCTAAGGAACAAAGTTGGCATTCCAACAGAAGGAGTAGGCGTTGTTGAAGCTGCAAGAGGAACATTAATCCACCATTATAAACTCACAGAAGATGCAAAAATTGAAAAAGCAAATATGGTAGTTGCCACCACAAATAATGCCGGTGCAATATGCATGTCGGTCAGGGATGCGGCAAAAGGCATGATATCAAAGGGAAAAGTCAATGACGGAATACTTAACAGAGTAGAAATGGCCTTTAGGGCTTATGACCCATGCTTTGCATGTGCCACGCACTGCCTTCCTGGAACATCACCTATTGAAATATCGATATACAATAAGGATAGATCACTTATTAAGAGGATTGGGAGGGATATCTAGTGGTCTTTACCGTTTCTGAGAAGGGATTGGATCTAAGAAAATCTGTTGAAGAGATATCAGGACAGAACGTATTCCAGTGCTATCAGTGCGGTAAATGCTCAGCCACGTGTCCTGTTGTTGACAGCATGGACATGGCACCTAATAAGGTAATTAGATTTGTGCAGATAGGAGACCTTGAAGTTTTAGATCAGAACACCTTCTGGGTATGTGCAGCGTGTTTTACATGCTCTGCAAGATGTCCAAGAAGTGTTGACATAGCAAAGATAATGGAAGCTTTGAGAAATGTTATGTTGAGAAACAAACAGGATTTCATCAATATCTACTCTAAAGATTTCCTAGAGAAGATGATTGAAGAGGTCCCACAGATGGCGATTGTCGCCGCCATAAAGAAGGGGGTATGGTAATGGAATATCCCTATTACCCTGGATGTACATTAAAGACCACGGGGAGAAAAGATGAAGAGTCAGCCTTTGAAGTGGCGAAACTTTTGGGATTTGAACTAAAGGAGTTGCCTACATGGACCTGTTGCGGTGTAGTCTATAATCTTACTTCAGATGTGATGGCCGATCATCTTTCAGCTACAAGAACTCTGATAAGAGCACAGGAGATGGGGAGAGAGCTTAAAACAAATAAGCTTGTGACGTTGTGTTCAATGTGCTACAATGTTCTAAAACAGGTAAACCTGATGTACAAGGATAATCCTGACAAGCTATACAATGTCAATCTTTTCATGGACGCAGAAGAGGATTATCTAGGCAACATTGAGATTATGCACTTTTTAGAAGTTCTCTATAATGATATAGGGCCAGAAAAGATTAAAGAAAAGGTGAAAACTCCCCTAAAAAATCTAAAGGTTGATCCATATTACGGGTGCATGCTTCTCAGACCAAAAACAATCGCATTTGATAATCAAGATAATCCCCATGTGATGGGAGATATACTTTCGGCCCTTGGGGCAAATGTAATTGAAAATCCAATGACAGTTGAGTGCTGTGGCGCTCATCAAATTATAACAAACAAGGAGGCTGTTCTTGACTGTGCTCAAAGAATTGTCAATATTTCCCAGAGTAAGGGAGCTGATTTAATTGTTACACCATGTCCACTATGTCAGTATAATCTTACAACTGCACAGAAAAGTTTGTTTGAGAAAGGAAAGATTAATCACCAGACTCCTGTTATCTACCTCTCAGAATTACTGAGGATTTCTCTCTCCGATAATAATGAGAATTATTTGAAAGATTACAAGTTCATTAAAGATATATTAGAAGAAAGAGGGGGTTTATAGTTGGCTGAAAAAAATCAGATTCCATTAGTTAGTGTTTTTATAATGGGTAAGGAGTATAGGATCCCATCAGGGCTCACCCTGATGAAAGCCATGGAATATGCAGGCTATAGGTATACAAGAGGTGCAGGATGCAGGGCTGGGTTTTGTGGTGCATGTGCAACTATCTACCGATTGAAAGACGACTACAAATTAAAATCTGCTCTGGCGTGCCAGACTACAGTTGATGACGGCATGTATCTTGTCCAGTTACCATTTACACCGGCTAATAAGAAAAAATATGATATGGAAAATCTCAATATTGCACACAATGCTCTTCTAAAGGAATATCCGGAGATAGCGAGATGCATTAGCTGCAACAGTTGCACAAAAGTTTGCCCTCAAGAGCTAAAAGTCATGGATTATGTCCAGGCTTCACTTCGAGGGGATATAGAAAAGGCTGCCGACCTCTCTTTTGATTGTGTTCAGTGCGGGCTCTGTGCTTTTAGATGTCCTGCAGAAATTACTCAGTATCACGTTGGGCAGCTTGCAAGAAGATTGAATGGAAAATTTGTTACTCCAAAAGCACTTCATACAGAAGAAGCTGTGGTGAAATTAAATAGCGGAGTTTCAAAACAAGAAATTTCTAAGTTGAAGGTCTTAAAGCTTGATGAGATAAAAGAGCTTTACAAGAAGAGGTCGATTGAGTAGGTGTTTTGATGAAACTTATTAAAGGTTATCCGGAATCTATGAGAGAGTCTATTGAAAAAGTTGAAAAGACTAGAGAAAAACGACTCAAAGAGAAGTATAATCAGATGTCACTTGAGGAGAGGGATGATGTCCTAAATAAATTTCACCCCGACTATAAACCTGAGGTAAAAAGAACTCTTTCAGCCGGTCCATCAAAAGGCGAGATAGTTCCTTCTGAAGTCGCAGACTTAATTGAGTCATACCCTCTTATCTCTGAAAAAGACATTGATATTTCTAACATTGACTATGATGTCGACCTTCTCATTATCGGAGGTGGAGGGGCAGGAACAATGGCCGGTATCTGGGCCGCATATGAAGGTATAGACCCTGATGATATCCTTATGACAACTAAGCTAAGGCATGGAGATTCCAACTCAATAATGGCCCAAGGTGGCATACAGGCGGCAGACAAAGCTAACGATGCTCCTGAAATTCACTATCTTGATGTTATTGGTGGAGGTCACTTTGCAAATGACCCAGAACTTGTCGAGGCATTAGTTTCCGATGGGCCAGCGATCATAAAATGGTTTGAAGGAAAAGGTGTCATGTTTGACAAGCAAAAAGATGGAACCATGATTACTATCCACGGCGGAGGGACCTCCAGAAAAAGGATGCATTCTGCAAAAGACTACACCGGGATGGAGTTACTGAGGGTGATAAGGGATGAGTTCATTAATCTATCAATACCTGCAGTTGAATTTTCACCTGCAATAGAACTTTTAATGGACGATAAGGGCCAAGTTGCAGGGGCAGTTCTTTTCAACATCGAAACTCACCAGTATTATGTGGTCAGGGCCAAAGCTACAGTTATGGCTACAGGAGGTTTTGGCAGACTCCACATTCAGGGATTCCCAACAACAAATCATTACGGCGCAACTGCAGATGGGCTTGCAATGGCATATAGATGTGGTGCAAGACTTAGAGATATGGATTCGGTACAATACCACCCCACAGGCGCTGCTTTTCCAGAACAGATAGTTGGGCTTCTAATAACTGAAAAAGTCAGGGGGCTTGGTGCACAACCTTTGGATAAAAATGGGGAAATGTTCGTACACCCATTAGAGCCAAGAGACGTAGAAAGTGCCGCTTTCATAAAAGAATGCTACGGAACAGGCGGAGGAGTAGAAACTCCAACTGGGATGCAAGGCGTTTGGCTTGATTCTCCAATGATTGATATGATAAAAGGAGAAGGGGTTACAGAAAGAGAGCTGTCTGCTATGTATAGAATGTTTAAGAGATTTGACATAAACATGGTGGAGGATCCAATCCTAGTATTCCCCACATTGCACTACCAAAACGGCGGGGTCGTCATCGATGCAAACGGTGCAACTGAAATCAAAGGACTTTTTGCTGGAGGCGAAGTGACTGGTGGAGTTCATGGTAAGAACAGGCTTATGGGAAACTCACTTCTTGATTACTCCGTCTTTGGTAAAAGAGCTGGAATTTCTGCAGCAAGATACGCAAAGAAAGCATCAATAGGAAAATTAACTCTATCACACGTTACAAAGTATTCTGAACAATTGAGAAAGGCTGGGGCCCCTGAGAGCAGAAAATCACCTATGATTCTTCCAGAGTACCGGGGAAAAAATGTACTCTCAAGAGCCATAGATATATTCTAAAAAATATTTATTTTTAATAAAAAAAATTTTATTTCCAGACGTTTTTTCTATTGTCTTTAATTCTTTTTGCTTTGTGAGTTTCTCTTGGTAATGTCCCATCTTCATAAATCAAAACTTTTGGGGTTATGCCCAAAACTGCCCTAAGATCGCGTTGTACTTCACTTTCTAGCAATCTAATGTCGCCCTTGTATTCACAAGTACTTTCAATTTCAATTGTCAAGACGTCAAGGTGATTAATCCTGTCAACAACTAATCTATATTCCCCGGATAACTTCTTGTTTCCCCTTATAACTGGCTCCACACTTGAAGGTAATACATTTACCCCTTTTATGATAAGCATATCGTCTGTTCTTCCGCATATTCCCATTAATCTCTTGTGTGTTCTTCCACATGCACATTTGTCAATCTCATACGAAACTATGTCACCCGTTCTAAATCTTATCATTGGTCTTGCCATCTTTTTGATTGTAGTAAGGACCATTTCCCCTTCTTCGTTTTCTCCAACAGGCTCACCTGTCTTTAAATCCAGCACCTCAACAATCATGTGATCTTCAGCAAAATGAAGGCCTGATTTCTCTTCACATTCTCCAGCACATGCACCAAATATATCCGATAGGCCATAGTAATCGTAAACATCTGCATCCCACAGCTGCTCAATTCTCTTTTTTGTCGCACCAATAGATCCGCCCGGCTCCCCAGCAACAAATATTTTACCTATTGCTGTATCATGAGCTACATCAATCCCTTGTTTTTCTGCAGTTTCACCGAGATACCAAGCATAAGAGGGTGTAGTCCAAGTAATAGTTGGCTGGAACTGCATCATTATCCTAAGTAGCCTTTCTGAAGGTATAGTGCCTGCATGTATACACAACGCCCCAATCTTTTGGGCACCCAAGACGCACGGACCACCAACAAAAAGTGACATGTTTAAGGCGTGACAGTACCTGTCATTTTTTCTCATACCGGATGAATAAAATAACCTTGCTTCAAAATCCATAAAATCTTCAAAATCCTGCAAAGTAAAAGGGGAAGCTGTTGGCATCCCTGTGGAGCCGCTTGAAACTGATATATAGACTACTTCATCTTCTGGCACCGCAGTCATTTTACCTAATGGTGGGGCAGACTCTTGATCCTTCCTAATATTGTCTTTTTGGATAGTTGGAAGTATATTAATATCGGAAAGATTTTTGACATCCTCTGGGGAAACCCCGGCATCCCTAAAACTATTTCTATAGTATTCACTATTATTATAAGCATGATTCAATATATGTTTGAGGTGTTTAAGCTGGAATGCCTCCAGTTCCTCTCTTTTCATTGTTTCTATCTTTTCATCCCAATATTGCAAACTATCGACCCCATTTTAGGAGGAGAGAGCCCAAAAGGGCAAATCCTGATGAATTTTTTGGACATAAAGGAGGGTAATCATAATCGGAATAGTATCTCTCCTCCTATAATCCATTTTATACACTTCTTTATATATTTTTTGGTAGTAATATAACTAATAGGAATAATTATCCTGTAATTCTAGAATTCTTCTTGACATCTCGGACATTTTATCATAACGCATCCTGATGTTGCCATTGCACATGTTTTGCAAGAGACGACTCTTGAGTATTGCTTTGAAAAGACAAAGCCACACTTAGGACATTTAACTATATCGTTTGATGTATTTTTCCACGTAGCCATATACTCACTTTGAATTTTTAGGTTAACCTTATTTTTAACCTTTTCCATAGTTATTTTTTTGTAAAACGCCATTCACACCAAATATTATCCGGGCGGTCATCAGGAGGGCATAAATTACAACAAACGTCAATATTTGGCGAGAAATTTTCAACAAAAATTTTTAGATAATTGAATCTTACATTTTTGCAGGAAAACATGGGCAACTCTTTTTCGTTTCTAGTTTTCTGGGTGTGGCAGTCTGTTATCCGAAAAATCAGTTCGCCATCTTTAAGCTCTATATCCTTTGAAGGATTATCAAGTGACCAGCTTGTAAATCTTAATGCCTTTGAAAGTCCTTCTAGATCTGATTCAAGTGAGAACATCTGTTTGAGATATTTAGCTTCAATCTTCGCTAGATATTCCCAACAATTAACATCAATATCTGTAGCAGCTTCCATTCCAAACCTTTCTTCTATACCCAAAAAGTAGAGCCCATCCACCCTCCAAAGATTTTTGATATTGAAAAGCAAAAGGTCAATTAGCTCCCATTCGTTAAGCGATGAAAGCATTCTCATGTCATCATTTCTTGTGATATTCATTATTTTACCACCAGCAAATTTTGATATGAATTCCAAATTTAAGTCTAATTATTGCTCTCTAGAAAAACTTAAATAACGAAGAGTTAAGATATATATTAACCGAATAGAATTTATAACGAGGTGATAACTTGACCGTTGATATGAAATTAAGATTTACCCAAGTAATTATGAATGCATGGCTTTATGGCGTCGAATCAACAGCCAACGTGTTCTTTGACAAACCCAAGCTATTTTACCGGAAATGGGGAACAATAGCGATCCGTCCATTTATCGAATCTTGGGGAGAATTAGGAATGGAGTTTAAAAAAGGATTAAGCCCCTACAATACTGTCAAGATGTTTATAGATGCACTTGTCTCTGCCCAATTTTTTAATCCTGATGACTTTGAATTTAAAGGCGATGATAAAAATTTTAGCTTTAAGGCAATTCAATGCCCATATAAAGCTCACTGCATGAAGCTGATTGGCGAACAAAAGGAGATTGCCTGCCTTAGGGCAATAACATTGCTCGGTGCACTTGATTACGATATCGAAGGCGAATCCTTGAAGTATACATATAATTTTGAATTCAATGAAAATGCTCCCTGTATTGTATCGTTCGAAAGATTTAAAGACTAAAAATCTAGGGTATTGATATGAAACTCCCGAAAGGGCAAATAACAAAAACATATGTTAAATACGACATGAAGATGGATTCATTTGAAGAGTTCATCAAAGAGATTCTTAATGACTTTGACGGATTCACGGGATACATAAGGGTACTTGCTGACAAAGGAGAGTATGAAGAAGAGATTAAAGTCCTTTTATCTGAAGGAATGCTAATTGGAGGAGAGCGAAAATTATTAATCTCTGAAACAGTATTTTATGGTAACGAGTGTGGATTTGAAAATACTTTTGAATTTAAAAGATGTGGAATTTCAGTTGTAAGACTTAATTCAAATGATATTGACATGGTGAAGATATCGCATCCTGAATGTATTATTATTAAAGACGTTACCGAAGAAGAAATTGAATTAATTAATCCTCGGGAGCAGTTGTTGAAAAAATATCGGATTAAAGAGATGAGTGACTCAGAAATCACAAACCTTTTAGAAAAATTAAATGGCGATTAGCTAATTTCTTTTTTAATGATATCAAATATCTTATCGGCAGTTTCTTTTACTTCTGAGGAGATCTCGCTTCCAAAATCAATATTGGAAGCCTGTATTCCAAGAATGTACACATTGGCACCAATTTCTCTTGAAAGATATTTCCCGAGAACAGAAAGTGGCATTGAATGCGATGAAAAAGATATACCCGTTACTTCATTTATTCTAATAATCGCCAATTCTCCAGCTGATTTTTCCATGAAGGCTGCGTCTATTATAATTACATTGTCAGGTTGAAATCTTCTTAAATCATGGGTAAAGTTTTCTGGAACCAAATCCCCATTGAGACTATAGAATGATTCATTATTAAGCGCTGAGAGCTTTTTAGACAGATATGGGCCCACTCCATCGTCCCCTCTGAGTTCACTACCTACGCCTAATACTGCCACTTTTTTTTTAAGAATTTCTTTAAGAAATGTATCTATCTCTCGCATTCAATCTAACTTCTCAATTATTTTTTATTATTTTCTTGTTTTAATCACAACTTTTAAATGTATATCTGTGGAAAAATATTAGGGGATTATTTGGACAACATATGTATTTTTGAAGATAATATTTATGAGAACTTTTTACCCCTCACGTATTCGAGGCCTATTTTTGAGCTAAGATGCGGATTTAAAAATTTAAAAGAAAAAATTCAGTATTTTTTTCCCGATACACCCCTATGTCTTTTGATGAGAGATTATCTTAAACCTTTATTTTCTAATAATGATCTTTTTCTTAACGAATCAGTCAAAGGAGATATGCTCTTTATCAATGGAAGAATGATAATGAAAGAAAGGCCAGACATAAAGGAAGAAGGGATTTATTATGTTGATAATGAAGTTGCGTTTATTTATCTAAAAGAAAAAACATTGAATGCTGTTGATATTTCAGGATATAAAGACATTGAAAAATTGAAAAAAAGAGGATTAAAAGAATTTAAAATATCCAACATTAAGCTAATTAAATATCCTTGGGACCTCATAAATGAAAATAGTAATGAAATCAAGAGGGAATTTTTTGTTTACTGCTCCAATGAAATTAAAAATTCTCTTGATATAGATATAATGGGAGATAAGAAACTAATTTTTATCGGTAATGATGTTGAAGCCGAAAAAAACATTGTATTTGACGTAAGAAATGGGCCGATCTATATAGGGGATAATACAAATATTCGAGCTTTTTCTAGAATTGCGGGACCAACTTATATTGGAGAAAGTTGTCTCATAAAAAGTGGCAGGATACAGGAATGCTCAATTGGGAAAGTATGTAAAATTGGGGGTGAGATAGAAGAATCTATTTTTCATGGATATTCCAACAAGCAACACTTTGGATTTATCGGCCACTCTTACCTAGGAGAATGGGTTAATCTTGGGGCAGGCACTTCAAATAGCGACTTAAAAGACACATATGGGAATATCAAATATAAAATTTCAGGGAAGGTAATTGATTCTGGTGAGCAGTTTTTCGGATGCGTTCTAGGAGACAATGCGAAATCTTCTATTGGAACAATGATTTATACTGGAAAAAAGATTGGATTTGCCGCCCATATCCATGGCACAGTAACTGAAGATGTTCCAAGTTTTTGCATGTGGGCAAAATCACTCGGATCGGAGCCTTCAGAACTATTTTTTGATTCTGCAATAACAACATATTCTAGGGCAGCGGGGAGACGTGGAGTCATTATGACAAAAGAATATGGCGAACTAATGAAAAAAATATTTGAACTCACAAAAGATGAAAGAAATGATTGCGGCGTATCTTCCACTAAATTTTCCTTAAGGTGAATCAATGGAAATAATATTTGGAGTATCCGGACTTAGAGGCGTAGTTGGAGAAGGTCTATCTCCAGAGCTCATATGCAGTTATGTATCATCTTTTGCAAAAGAGATCCCTCAAGGTAAAGTTGTAATAGGCAATGATTCAAGGATCTCGGGGGATATGGTAAAAAATGCAGTTGTTTCTTCACTCCAAGCGTTGGGATTTGATATAATAGATATAGGAACTGCACCCACACCCACGGTCCAATTTGTGACAAAAATAAAAAATGCTTCGGGCGGTATATCGATAACTGCAAGTCACAACCCTGAGAAATGGAACGGATTAAAATTCATTGAGGGCAATGGAATCTTTTTTAACGAAAAAAAGATCATTGCAATTAAAAGAAATTTAGATGAAAAAAAATTTAAATTTCAGAGTTATGATAAACTCGGAAAATTAGTTATAGACACAAGTGCAAAAGAACTTCACATGAATTCTGTTTTTGAAAAGATTAACTTTGATTGTTTGGGCAAAGATAATTTCACAGTAGCTATTGATGCATGCAATGCTGCAGGCTCAGAATTTATCCCTCAGTTCATTGAGAAACTTGGATTCAAAGTGGTAAAATTAAATTGTAATATCGAAGCTTCTTTTCCTCGAAATCCTGAACCCCTAAAAGAAAATCTCTCTTCTTTTTCAGATTTTATAAAAGAAAATGGAAATATAGATATTGGCTTTGCCCTAGACGGGGACGCCGATAGAGTTGCCATACTAGATGAAAAAGGCCATTATATCGGGGAAGAAAATACACTTGTTCTTGCATCAAAATTCTTCATAGAGCATATGAATCCCCAAAATAAAACTGTTGTTACAAATCTTTCAACAACAAGGGCTCTTGACGACATAGTCTCGTCGAGCGGTGGCAGAGTTATTAGGTCAAAAGTTGGAGAGATAAATGTTGTAGAGGAAATGATCAGAGTCAACGCCTCGATTGGCGGAGAAGGAAACGGAGGCGTGATATTCCCAATGATTCAATATGCAAGAGACTCTCTTTCGGCAATTTCATTGATTTTATTGGGACTATCAAAGTCTAGGATGCCAATTTCTCTGGTAGTATCAGAGCTTCCAAAATACTATATGGTAAAAGAAAAAATAACAATTTCTAAAGAGTCATTTGAAAAAAATCTACCTTATGTAAAGGAATTTTTCACAGGCTACCCTTATACAGACATAGACGGATTGAAGTTTGATCTTGATGATTCTTGGATACATATCAGACCCTCAAATACGGAGCCTGTTGTAAGGATAATTGCAGAATCAAAAAGCATAGAAAAGGCAAATAAGCTAGTAGAAGAAACAAAGAATTTGATGAAAGCCCCATGTTAGCTCTTTTATTCCATGGAATTGACATTTTTTATGATGAGAGAAGTAAAGATATTTTGGATAAATTAAATAGTAGATACCCAATAAAACCTTATATTGTTGGGACGATGGGGATCACATCCCTTTTGGATAGTGGCATAGAGGGTGTTGAACTTCTTTTTAAAAGACCGTCTGTTGCCATATCAGAACTTAAGGACTTTGATTCAATATTATTAGTGTTGAAAGCAAGATCAATTGAAACAGCCAGGACTTTTCTTGGAGCAATAGGAGAAAGAACAGATTTTAGCGGTCAAATTTTAGGTATTGACATCAACACTAAATCTCTTTTTGAAATCAAATCGGGAATTTTGGATATCAAGGATTATTTGATTTCACTTGGATTTAAAGAAGAGCCAATAGGCAAAGGCATTGATGTCATTGTAGAAGATAATTATCTTATGAGAAAAATACGGGGATGCAACCCAGGAGAGTTTTTATTATTCAATGGGCTTGTAGTTGGTAAGATTATTGACGAAGATGTCAGGATATATGTTAAAGATAATAAGATTAAAATGATTCAGAATGTGCACATAAAAAAGCACGGATTAGAAAAAATAAGAGAAGTCGATATCTTCTCCCTAAAGGTCGATAGCACTCCTGGATTTGAAACAAGGAGGGCATCTATCATAAGAAAAATTGAAGGAGAAAATATTCTTTTCGTAAATCATGACGCATATTCGATATATAAAAATCTATCAAATCTATCCGGTGCTGTAACAGTTGGTGACGACACAACTAGAATTTCAGGATATATATTACAAAGATTTGGGATCCCTGTGATTGGGATTGTTGACGATGATAAAGACGGCGTCTTAAAGGGAGATTATTTCTATAAGGATTCAGTTCTTTTAGAAGTAGAAGGCGATGACATCTCAGGAGAAAAAATTCAATCCCATTTTTTTAAGGGAAAGATCCTCATAAAATCTGATTTTCAAAAGATAAAAAAAGAGATCGAGAATTATCTTGGTGAAGAAATAATAAGAAAAATTGAATACTAAAATATTATACAAAAAAATTATATAATATCTTATAGCATCTTACTTGTTCTTTATTTCTTTCTTTTTCTGTTTAATAATGACTGTGGCTGAAACTGTGGCCAATATGGCACCTGCAGCAACATATCCAATAATTTTTCTCATACACTTCACCTCCAGTGCTATAAATATATTGGACATTATTGATTTATAAAGTTTTCGATAATAGTAATTATTTTTATAATTAATGTTAAATATATTTATAAAATAATAAATATTGATAACTAAAAATTGGAAATAAATATTATTTATTATCTAGAAATACATATATCTCAGAGAGTTTCAACAATTCTCTTGTATAGGGTGTCTACCTTAACTTCAGGTTTTAATCCAAGTATTTTAGAAAACTTCATGACCTGTGGAGGTTCAAGGCTTGCTCTTGCTAACAAGTTATCATCTGCAAATATCTGTTTGGGAGTTCCATCGCCAATGATCTGGCCGTTCTCCATAACAACTACTCTCTCAGACAGTTCCGATACAAGCCCCATGTCATGAGTTATCAATACAACAGTTACATTTTTCTTGTGGAGCTCTTTTACTATCTCTAAAATTCCCATAATTGAAAGTAAGTCAAGGCCTGTCGTAGGCTCATCCAAAACAAGGATCTGTGGATCCATTACAACAACAGATGCGAGGGCCAACCTCTGTTTTTCTCCACCAGAAAGTGATAATGGGTGAGTATCTCTGTACTTGGCAAGTCTAGTTATGCTTAAAACTTTATCAACTCTATCCACTATTTCATCTTCAGGCAGATTCAGATTTCTGGGGCCAAATGCTATTTCAGCAAATACAGTTTCCTCAAAGATCTGATTTTCAGGGTTCTGGAAAAGGTGGCCGACTTTTCTTGAGAGTTCTGCAATTGAAGAATTCTTAGCATTCTCCCCAAGAATAAAGACTTTGCCTTTATTAGGCCTTAAAAGGCCATTGAAATGTTTTGCCAAAGTTGTTTTACCACTTCCATTTTGGCCGACAAGAGAGAGAAATTCTCCTTTTTTTACAGATAAAGTAACTCCCTTTAGTATTTCCTTAGATTCTGGATAGGTAAAATGGACATCTTCAGTATCAATTGCATTCATATGAAAAGTTTCCTCCCTTCTTCAACTGTTAGTGCGATACTCTTTACATAACCTCCCTCTTTCAGAAGATATGTAAGATAACTAATGTCCGGGACCATTATCCCAAGTTCCCTTAAGATCGGGACCTTTTCAAAGACATCTCGTGGGGTGCCTTCCAATACTACCTTCCCCTTGTCCATTACAACTACTCTGTCGGATAGCTCTGCTATCGGCTCAGTTCTATGCTCCACTAGTACTATAGTCATACCTTCTTTTTCATGAAGCTCTTTTAGAACAGAAAATACTTCTCTTTTTCCAACAGGATCGAGTTGACTTGTGGGCTCATCGAGTACAAGAACATCTGGCTTCATTGTAAGGGAAGCTGCTATTGCTATCCTCTGTTTCTGCCCACCTGAAAGATTTCCCGGAAACTCGTCCCTTTTATCGGCCATATTGACAATAGACAGAGCCCAAGATATCCTCTCTTCAATTTCTTCCGGCGCAATGGCTAGATTTTCTGGCCCAAATGCTAGCTCTTCCTCGACAGTCATTGCGAAAAGCTGAGATTCGGGATTTTGAAGTATCATACCAACTCTTCTTGAAAATTCACTAACTTCTCGGTCCTTTGTATTAATACCGTCTATAATGACATCCCCTGAAAATTCGCCACTTATGGTCTTAGGTATTATGCCATTCAATGTGAGACAAAGTGTTGATTTACCACAGCCAGACGGGCCTATAATAGATACAAACTCACCTTTTTTTATGCTAAGATTTATTCCTTTTAGGACTTCTTCAGTTTGAGAATGATATTTGAAACGAAGATCCTTTATTTTAATCATTACAATAGTTTTTCCAACAATCTTTATAAACTTTACATCAATTGAATTTGGAGAGGGGATTATTCGTTGAAAGACTTATTGTGCATTGGAAATGTTAACTTAGATACTATCATGGGTGTTGAGTCATTTCCAGTTGTAAATGGCGAGTCAAAGATAGAGGGGCTTGAAATCAGATACGGAGGCTCTGCTTTCAATGTTTCAGTAAACAGCTCTATACTTGGTCTAAATTCTGGTGTCATGGCATCAGTTGGAAACGATAGCGATGGGATAATCGGTACTCTAAAAAATTTTAATGTTGACTACTCTAATCTTATTCTCCAAAACTCTCCTTCTGGCAGGATGTTTATCATAAACAAAGAAAACGACAGGATGTTCCTCTTCTATAAAGGTGCTAATGAGAAATTTGAAAAAAACATGATTAACTACCAAGTTTTCAAGGAGTATAGATTTGTTCACGTTTCACCTACAAAGATCGAAATAGCCGAACATTCTATAAAAATTGCAAAAGAGAATAGTAATGTTGTAAGTTTTGATCCGGGAGAGCAACTATGTTACTCCCATTCTGAAGAGGTATTAAAAATTATTAAAAATGTTGACTTTCTTTTTGTCAACAGGCATGAACTATCCGCACTTCTAGGTTCAAGCGATATAGAGGAAGGGGGGCAATACCTAAAGAAAAGAAGGGCTAAAAATGTCATAGTTAAAGCGGACAAAAACGGTGTTTACTATTTTGGGAAAAATTATATTCATGAAAAGGCATTTCCAACAAAGGTAATTGACCCGACTGGCGCGGGGGATACTTTTTCAGCAGCCTTCATTAGTAATTATATTGGGACTTCCGATATCAGAAGCTCATTAAGATTTGCAAACGCAGCAGCAAGTTTTTGTATCCAGAGCTATGGCGCAATATTAAAAGTTAAAAAAGAGGAAATCGAAACATTATACAGGAGCAGATTGTATGGATAAAAAAGTAATAAGTATTGCAGAAGATATTAAGGAAATGAAAATAAGAGGTGCTGCTAAAATAGGGAGAACTGTTGCAGAAGCTCTTAAGATGGAGGCAGAAAATTTCAAAGGAAACGATCCCGCGAAATTTGTCAGGGATATGAAGGAAACCGCTAGATATCTTCTTGCAACAAGACCAACTGCAGTTTCACTTGAAAATGCTCTTAGATATGTACTAGTTGAACTTAATAACGGATACAAAAATGGGGAGAGTGTCGAAACTCTGAGGAGTAAGTTATCAAAAGCATCCGATGAATTTTGTGAAAATTCAAATCTAGCTCTTGAAAGGATAGCTGAGATTGGATCAAAGCGTATAATGGATGGGGACGTGATTTTTACCCATTGCAATAGCTCAATGGCTCTTGGAATTATTAAGAAAGCACACAGGGATGGGAAGAAAATTAAAGTTTATGCCGATGAAACAAGGCCAAGACTACAAGGATTACTAACTGCAAAAGAATTATTAGATGAAGGTATTGATGTTACCTTAATTGTGGATTCTGCGGCAAGGATATTCATAAGAGAAGCTGATCATGTAATTATCGGTGCAGATGCTGTAGCGGCAAACGGTGCCGTTGTAAACAAAGTAGGGACTGCAACACTCGCCTCAATTGCACACGAAGCAAGAGTCAAAGTAATCGTTGCAGCAGAAACTTACAAATTTAATCCCCAGACTTACTGTGGCGAATTAATAGAAATTGAAGAGAGGGACATCTTCGAGGTAATATCCAAAGACGATTATAAAAGACTCAAAGGGCTAAAAGTTAATAATCCTGCATTTGATGTTACACCTCCAGAGTATATAGATTTGATAATAACTGAAAAAGGTTTAATAGCGCCCCAGGCAGCAATTTGGGTGTTGAAGGACACATATGGGCTGGGATTATTTGACAAGGAACCCTGGGAGGATTAAATTTATAAATTGTTACAGTTCTTTTTAGATTGCGCCTTGGTGGCTCAGCCTGGCTAGAGCGGCTGACTTGTAATCAGCAAGTCGGGGGTTCAAATCCCCCCCAGGGCTTCCGATTTTAATTATAATTTGCCCTAAAAATTTAGAAATAATAGTTTTGAATAATAGCTACAAAAATAGATTACCATAAACATATCTTTCGATATGGCCATATACTACATAAGTTTACAGATAGTATAACATATTAAATTGTGTACTCCATTTAGATTATTTGTAATTCATTCCATCGTTTTTTAAATTTATATTAATTTTCAATTTAGTCTTTATTTATTCATGATTAATATTAAATATAAATTAATACTAAATCTAATTATGGGAAAAAGTGAGGTCATTAAATATACAAATCAAAGAGTAGAAATCTTAAACTTTCTTCAAGGTAATCTAACACATCCCACAGTAGAGGATGTATACGAAGGCGTAAAGAAGAAACTAACAAGAATAAGTAAAGCCACAGTATACCAAAACTTAAAATTCCTGACAAGCAAGGGCCTAATCCAAGAAGTCAATATCAAAGGAGTTTCAAGATTTGAGCCAAACATAAATCCACATCACCACATCATATGCAAAAACTGTGGAGATATACTTGATTTCGAATCAAAAGAATTAACTGAGTTTTCTCTAGGATTGATCAAAAAAATGAAAGAATTTAAAGTTGAGTCTACCAATACTAATTTCTTTGGAATCTGCAAGAAATGTAAATAGAATAAATTCCTAGAGTTGAAATAATGGAAGCTATAGGCAATGTAGGATTTGCACTACTAATTTTTATCAGAAGCAATTCTGGCCTCTCTATTATCTTTTGTCGCAGGAATTATGGTTTATATCTCGATTGATGAGCTCCTGCCAATGGCACACCAGTATGGACACAGTCATACTGTGATACTGGGGGTAATTATAGGGATGATTCTTATGGCGTTTAGCATCATAATACTGTAAGGGGGGCTATCTTATTAAAACGAAACTACATATTATTTAAATATCCTAAACATAATAATCAACATAGGTGATATTATGCTAATAGTAGATGAATCTGTCCCTCTGACAAAGAAAAACATTGAAGTTATCTTGAACTATCTTCCTTATTTTGAAGATAATAATCAGAAGTTTTTTGATATAATCAGGCCAAAAAGAGATGGCGGAAATATTGTTGAGTATATTTATGTAACATATCCACCAAAATTTATGGAATTTTATAGAGAGCTTCATGAACAAGGATTTGTAACAAACTTTAACTGGCATGATTCTAACTCTGAATCAGAGGGTATAGATTACTATTACGGTCTTTTAGAAGATGCGGATCTCGTCACTTTGAGAAGACTTTTCTCAATGGTCGTAAGACATGACAAATACAATGAAGGATTTTTTGCAGATGTAATAGACAGTGGCCTTCTTTTGGCTATGCTTAACAGATTAAATCTATTAAATGAAGAAATAGAATGAATACTTAGGTAAACTATATGGAATATTTTCATTGTCCGAAATGTAAGACTAAGATAAAATCTAATACAAATTTCTGTTATAAATGTGGATTTGAGTTAAGAAAAATATCTGAATTAATTATGAAAGGGGATCTATTCTTTGCTCAAGATAAACATCCCGATGCAATTGACTGCTTCGATCAGATAATTAAAATTAACTCAAATAACGCACATGCATGGTATGGTAAGGGAAAGGTATTATTAACTCAAGCCAAAAATTCTGAAGATGTAGAATTCTGCGTCAAATGTCAGCTATGTCCTATTTTATCCGAAACATTTTACGAAGATGCAATTAAATGTTTTAACAAAGCTATTGAGATTAATCCTGAATTTAAAGAGGCTTGGTTAGAAAAAGGAGTTGCCCTAGATAGATTAGGTAAATCCTTAGAAGCGAAGAATTGTTTTAGTGTTGCAAAAGAGCTCAAAATGAATCAATTTTTATCAAATAAGTGACTAACCATAACGAATTTTTAGCATCAGTACACTAAATACTAAAACTAATGAAACTCCATTGGCAAGTATAATAGGGGCATTATTTATTAAAATCCCATACGAAAACCACAATAAGATTCCTGTGAAAAATATAATGTACATCAAAAGGGATATATCCTTTGTTTCTTTGAACTTCCATGTTTTCATTACTTGAGGAACAAATGACATGGTCGTCAGTGATCCAGCTAAAAGTCCTAAAATAGCAATTATTTCCACGAGCTTAAGAGGGTCCAATCTTCTTAAAAAACTTTAGATTCTATTCATAGACATTATAAAGCTCTAATATATTATTTTGGATAAAGTAGTATCTGAAGCGAAATGTAATTATAAGAAATCCATCGATTTCAATTCTTTTTTATTTTCATTTGTCCTTATTAGTTAATTTTATATCTTATTGTTTACATTTTTTATTATGAGTATAGGGGAAGAGGTAATCCTTGTAGTTGATTTTGGAAGTCAGTATGCACATCTAATCGCAAGAAGAGTAAGGGAGCTCAAAGTATACTCTGAAATAGTTTTTCCCGAGATTACAGTTTCTGAAATTGAAAAAATTTCGCCAAAGGGAATTATACTTTCTGGAGGGCCAAGAAGCGTTTATGAAAAGAATTCCCCCCTCCTAAGCGATGAAGTTTTTGATTATATTATTGATAATGAACTCCCTGTTTTAGGGATTTGTTATGGCCATCAGCTCATTGCATTTAAGATGGGTGGCAGAGTCAAAGGCGAAAAAAGAAAAGAATATGGAATCGCGACAGTAGACATATTGGATTCTGAAGGAATATTCAAAGATTTAGAAAAGAAAGAGATAGTTTGGATGAGTCATGGAGACCAAGTTTCCGAAATGCCTCCAAATTTCATTGTAACATCTAAAACTGACACCTCTCCAATAGCAGCTTTCAGAAATATTTCTAAAAAAATTTATGGGCTACAGTGGCATCCTGAAGTAGTCCACACAAAGAACGGGAAAAAGATCCTATCAAATTTTGTTTATAATGTTTGTAACTGCCGGGGTACATGGGACCTATCTGATTTTATTGATGAAACGGTTAAAAAAATTAAGAATAAGATAGAAGATGGCAAGGCCGTAATTGCTTTGAGCGGTGGTGTTGATTCTTCAGTTGCAGCTGCAATAACTGAAAAAGCAATTGGAAATAGACTTTATGCCGTTTTTGTCGACCATGGGCTATTAAGAAAAGGCGAGGCAGAAATAGTTTCAAAGGCTTTTTCTGGTCACGATATTAATTTTAAAAAGATTGATGCTAAAAACAGATTCTTTGAAAAACTTGAATTTGTTTCTGATCCTGAGAAAAAAAGAATGTTGATAGGTGAAGAGTTTATTAGAATATTTGAAGAAGAGGCAAAAAAGATAGGGGCTGACTTCCTCGTACAGGGAACTATTTACCCTGACGTAATTGAAAGTGGGAGATCTCAACATGCGGACACAATAAAATCCCACCATAATGTTGGGGGATTGCCTGAGTTAATTTCATTTAAGGAGATAATTGAGCCATTGAGAGATTTATACAAGGACGAAGTTAGAGAAGTTGGAAAAAAGCTTGAACTCCCAGATAAAATAATAGATCAATACCCTTTTCCAGGCCCAGGCCTTGCAGTCAGGATTACAGGCCCAGTTACCGAAGAGAGCATAAGAATCTGCAGAGATGCCTCAGCGATTGTTGAGGAAGAATTAGAAAGAGCTTCAATTGAGAACATCTGGCAAGCATTTGCAGTTACCCTAGAAGATAGGGTAGTTGGGGTTGTAGGGGATCAGAGAAAATTTGGTAGAATAGTTGGGCTTAGGATTGTCGAGTCCCAAGACGCAATGACGGCTAACTTTAAGAAACTTCCTTGGGATCTACTAGAAGATATATCTACAAGAATAACAAATGAAATCCCTGAAGTAGTCTCAGTTGCATACTTCATAAGCCACAAACCTCCACAAACAATAGAACCATGTTAGTTGATTTTTATGGTATTCCTTGAGATAAAGGACAACATAAAGTATATTTCTGTTGACACAAACATCGGCGTTATAAAATCCGATAGTTCTTGTATTCTAATTGATGCAGGCGGCCACAAAGAAGATGCTCAAGAGATCTTAAAATTATTGGAAGAAGAAAAAATTTATCCTAACTCAGCAATAATAACACACGGGCACTGGGATCATTTTTATGGACTTCATACAATTAAAGAAGTATTTCCAGAAATAAAAGTCTACGCCTCTTCAATTGAAAAAGCATTCATTGAAAATCCTTACATAGAATTTTATTCTTATTTTTCCTCAACATCGCCTCTGAAGGTATCGGACACGCCTTTAGATTTTAAAGGCTTAAAAGTCAATAAAACGATTGACAGGGGAATTGTGACAATCAATTGCGAAGATATGGAGATTATCCCCCTCTCTGGTCACTCACCTCTTGGAATAGGTATATTATACAAAGGAATATTATTTTCTGGCGATTGTCTGTATTCAGTTCCATCTTTGAATATGTTTAAAATGCCTTTTTATACGGACATAGAATCACAATTCAGAGATCTGGAAGTTCTTTCTAAATATAAAATTGAATACTGCCTACCTGCACATGGACTTCCTATAAGAGGGGTAAAAGAATTCAAGAATGCACTTATTGAAAACAGAAAAAAACTCGAGTCATTGGAAAGAATGATCTTAGACACACTGAAAGAGGGAAAAAGTGAGGATCAATTGAAAAAAGAGATAGCTGAAAAACTTTCGATAAAATATGACTTCACAAAGTATATTTATGTCACAATCACAGCAAAGGCTTTCCTTCACTACTTATATAATAATGGAAAAATTGACTTTGAAATTGAAGACGGCATATTATTATGGAAAAATTAACAGAAATCTTTTAAGCGAGAATAATAGTTGTTTCTTATGGACAAATGGGGAGCACTTACCATTTTTTTCTTATTATTCGTGTCAACACTAGGCTCCAGTATGGCGGAAGCATCTAATTATGATGTTATAGTCGTTAGAGGGGACATTTTAATTGATTATACAGTTGCCCAGGCATACTCCCAGAAAGAAAAAATTCCAATTCTTCTGACAGACCCGAAGACCCTTTCAGGATTCTCAAAAAGAGAGCTTATGGGGTTTTATTATGAAGGTGCAAGAAAAGTCCTTATTATCGGAGGAACGACTGATGCCATTTCAGAAGAAATTGAACTTGACCTATCCAGCATTGGTTACGAAGTGACAAGGATATGGGACTGGGACAGGGCAGGCACAGCAGCACGTATGGCCATCGATTTATGGAAGTCTTCACGGGAATCAGTAATTATTAATGGAAATATTGAAGAATCATACCTTATAGCTTCAAAGTTTGCAATGAAGAGAGGGATTCCAATTCTCATCACAAATGAAAACGAACTTCCTGCATCAACAATAGAAGCTCTGGAAAAAATAAACGCCAGAAAAGTCTATGTAGTTGGCCCGATGATTTCAGATAATGTTGTAAGGAATCTGACCTCGAAAGGTATAACAGTTGAAAGACTTGGAAAGGATATCAATATCTCAGATGTGATTGATCTTGAGGATGAGGGATTGAATCTCAAGATTGATTTAATTTCTATGCTGACTGGATTGTTTATAGGGGCTGTTGCACTATTAATTGTTTTCAGATTTAAAAAAGATGATTCTGTGCCTGTATTTGTCTTAACAGAGGATGAGAGAAAGCTAGTTCAGGCACTTAAGAATGGCGAAGATAAGCAGGAAAAGCTTCCCGAAGCTACTAATTTTTCCAGACCAAAGGTCACAAGGCTCGTGATGGACCTTGAATCAAAGGGCATTATCTTCAGGGAAAAGAAAGGAAAGACATATAAAATAAAGCTAGATAAACCCATCAAGGACACTCGATAGGAGGATTATCATGAAATGTACATCATGTAAGAGAGAGATTACTTCAAATGAGCAGGCTGTTCAGTTTCCCTGCCCTTCTTGTGATGAGATTGTAATAAGATGCGAAAGATGCAGAGTACTTGTAAATAAGTATCAGTGCAAATGCGGGGAGTTTGTTGGACCATAAGGTGTTTTGATGGCTGATTTTAATTTGAGTATTACGGCAATGATTATGCCAGATTCCCCTGATGTGGATATCGGGGTAATGAAAAAGGCTATTGAGGCTGCAGTACCTTCCAACATGAAGCTTCACAAAATTGAAGAAATTCCGATTGCATTTGGACTTGTATCTTTGAAGGTAATGTTGCTAGGCAAAGACCAGGCAGGCGGCACGGATGAACTTGAAAACAATTTGTCAAGCATCCAGAATGTTACCCAAGTTGAGGTAACTGATGTCAGAAGATTGGTCGGTTAATCTTTTATTTTAAATTTTTATTCTAACTTTTCTAAACCACAACTTTTATAATGAATAAATATTAAAAATAATTGGTGATTTAATGCCAGAAAATTTTTTTACATATGAGAATACAGTCACCTGGAAGAAGGAGAAGATTGGAGAAGTCACTTGGGAGGGAAAGCCCACAATAGAGATAGCAACACCACCTGAATTTAAAGGTCACGAAAATATAGTAACTCCCGAAGACCTGTTTGTAGCAGCAGAAAATGTATGTCTTTTTACAACATTTCTTTCAAGGGCAAAACTTGTCAATTGCAATTTTAAAAGCTATAAAACAGATGCAAAAGGATTTTTGGAAAAAACAGAAAACGGCTATGTTTTTACCAAGATACTGCTAAATGTCTACGTAACAGTCGCCTCAAAAGAAGATATCCCAAGAGCCGAGGAAGCAATAAAGCTTGCAAAGGAAAGATGCTTTATTGGGAATTCAATTAAAACTGAAGTAGAGATAAAGAGCTTTGTGGATATTTCATAATACTTTTTTTATTCCACCTATACCTTTTGATTTAGCTTCCCTGAAAATGAACTTATCGCCTTCGCCAAGATAATAACTATTATATTTAAATTTCATTTTTATTAAAGCTCGGTCCCCAGTGGACAAATATTCCTGATTGTAAATCTTTTCAAAAGTGACAGTCTCTGAAATAGTTTCAAGATGTATTATAGGCTCATACCCTTCCTTTATCCTTGTTGGATGGTTTAGTATGAAGACTTCAGCTAAGAACTCTCTCACAGATTTACTTTCCCCGTTTTCGTCTTTTATTACCATCCCTCTTCTTATGAGATCTGCATCAATGCCCTTAATGGCTATCCCAAGTATGTCGCCGACTTCACCCTTAGTTTGAACAAGGTGATGCTGTTTTATAGATTGACACGATACCTTTTCATATTTATCATTCATTGGCCCTAAAAGAAGCTCCTGTCCTTTTTTTACAATACCTTGCTTGACTCTTCCACTAACAACTGTCCCCGCACCTCTAACTTTGTAGACCTTATCTATGTACATCAAAAATGGTTTTTTGTAGAGCTCTTCATTTGTTTTTTCTGGAAGGTTTAAAAATAGCTCATTTAAAATATCAAGCCCTTCCAATGTAATTGAAGAAGCTTTTATTATTGGGATCAAAAATCTTTCAGAAACTTTATTAGAAATATTTTGTGCAGTTTCTTTGTCCTTAACATTTAGGGGAATTTTGCCTACTTTTCTTAAAAGTGCAGAGACATCGGATATGACTTGTTTTGCGTTTTCATAAGAAACTTTATCAATTTTTGTTATTACTATAATTAAGGGAATATCCATTGCGAGAGCAATCCCCAGATGCTCTTTTGTTATTGGAGTGACGCCATCATCTGAGGCAACTATCAAAAGCACATAGTCTACTCTTTGTCCAAGGATCCCACGGACAGTAGTCCTAAGCCATGGTGCATGACCGGGGCAATCAACAAACGAAACAATCTTAGTTGACCTGTCAATCAGATCGGCCACTTCTTTTTTATTAAGAGGATTTTTTAGGTATATTCTTTCTTCGCCTTTAAATCCAAATACAGCGTGTGTTATCTCAGCAGTCAATCCTCTTTCTATCTCGTGAGGGAGGAAATCAAGAAATATTCTAGTCTTTCCAATGCCATCATCTTCCATACCGGTAAGTAGAGTTCCAATGAGGGTTGACTTTCCATGGTCTACATGCCCAATAGTGCCTATTGTGATGTGCTCCTTAATACCTTTTTCAGAATTTAGTTCTTCAATTGTGACCCTTGCAAATAATCCGTTTTCCTTATATTTTTCTATGTCAACTATTCTAGCACCTATCCCTTCAGCAAGTCGTTTTATTACCTCCAAGGTCTTTTCATATTCTTCTTGGGATTGGCAAACTACTTCTCCAGAATCTGACACACCTATTATATAGTAGGCTCTCCCTCCGCCTGTTTTTAATCTATACTTCATCTGAGCGGATAACCTCTCTCTTCTATCCTTTAAGAGATGCTCATCACTCAAAGCTGATTTGAACTCTATATTCTTTCTTTCACCTTTTTCAAGGACTAAGTGTATGTTTTCCTTCATTCGAAAGTATTACCTGAAGATACCATAAAAAGTTAACTACTATTGAAAAGTGAAAATTGATAAGCAATATTCAGAATTATACATTTCTTTTATAGTGCATGGTTGAATAATTGTGGTTCAGTGGAAATGGGGGTATTTTTTTCGCCATATTTTTTCCTACACTTCAAATTTTTCTCATAATTCTTGCCTTCTTAGCAAGAATTTTTGACAGCGCTATAAAGGATAAACTTTAAC
>JAHKLW010000021.1 GCA_020854815.1 Methanofastidiosum sp.
CAGACTTATCTACCCCTGTATTATTAGTAACAGTAACCTTTATCTTTTTACTCGGAGCTATCCTGTCACTTACAATATTGACCCCCTGCAGGGTTCCCAATATCCAGGCGTTCTCCGGAAACAGTATCTTAGGCATTATTATCAGCCTCCTTATCTTTCTCCACAAGTTTACGAGCTTTCTCCTGGCGCTGCCGATGAGTCAATTTCTTAGGCACATAGATCGCCGAAGGCCACATCCAGTCAATATCCGCTTCGTGGGAAACCAGAACACAGCAGCCAAATTCCGTGGCCAGTGCCTGGAGCTTCCTGCCTTCTAATGTAAGGTCTATGTCGCACATCCGGACCTTGTGGTCTATGTAAAGGTTCGTCCAGAGGAACCGGATATTCGCATTGAAAATAACTAGATGCTTCGGGTATCTCTCGCTGTAACCGCTCTTGGAAAAACTTATCATACGACTCTCGAAGATTCCCAGTTCTTTCAATCTCGCCTGAAGTTGCTCAACATACTCATTCATTCGCATCTGCTCCCGTATAGAATATTAGGTAAGTAAACACACAGTCGGCTGTTCCGGTGGACTCGGAGATGTGCACCCCGTCCTCGTTTAGCAGCACCCTCGGCTTTGCACTGTGGGTGGAAGCCCCTATCAGGGTGACGGCACAGGCAACTGGTTTATTGCATTGAATGACTATTGAATCGCCGGCGCCCACACTCGTGTTCCCGAAGAACATCTTGAGGCCGTTTATGGCCCTCACCGCCGGGGCAATGTCCGGTATGTTCGACCTCTTGACAAACAGCTGGTCGTATTCGTCCCTTGTATAGTAGATGTCGTCGTGGTTATGGTTCTTCAATGCGAAGTCTCTCCAGGTCTTGCCGCCAATTCTAAGAGAGGCCAGGGCAGGTTCTCCTATTCGTAAATACTTGAAGTTACCGAGTTCGTCGTAGTGTTCGTGGTCTATGTCTGCAAAGTAATCGGGACCGTACTCGGTCAGGCCATCGAAGAAGGCCCTGGCGGCATAGGCCGACTCTCCTATGCGCAAGTACTGCGGGTGCTCGTGGCCCACTCTCGCAAAACTGTCTTTCGTGTATTGGACGCTGTCGAGGTCTATCAGGGTGTCGGCGTTATTGACCGTTTCATCCTCAAAATAGTATTCGTCGTCGTGGTGGTGGTCGGCGGCCGCAAAGTCGTTGGCCGTGTAGTATCTTACCGGCCGGTCCTCATCATCCAGCTCCACCAGTCTCTCCACGTCTTCAACCGGTGTGTCGCGTCTAACAAACTCGGGGTGCTCGTGGACTTCCGGTGCAAACTCTGTCTCCGGTAAGCCTTGAAGCAGGAGGGTCTTAACGGCCCTCGCCGGAATCTTGTTGCTTTCACCAACAAGCACCGCCTGCAGGTCCTCGACGGAAACCTCGAGGATCCTCGCAAGCGCTTCCAGAACCTGAGGATCGCCTGCCTGTTTTTCCAGAGTTATCAGGGTCTCTTCATCGAGGGGGGTGTCGTCACTTAACAGCAGTTCTTCCTCTATAAGGTCCTCAAACTCGGTTTTAAGAATACGCAGGATTTCCGTTCCCGCCTTCACCTCGTAAACTCCTTTTATAGCGTCAAGCGCTTCATCGGTATAAGGACCTGTAAGCACTATGCTATCCCAGGTAGAGCCTACAAGGCTCTCAAGGCTGTAAGTCGTTATTGTTTCATTAAAAGGCTCAAGGGCCTTCGCATCCCCTACGATAGGGGCCGTTCCAACTCTAAAAATACTTTCACCCATCATTAGCTCCATAACATCTTTAACTAAAGGTCTGGCAGCTTCACTGGTAGTTAGTGCTGTGGTCAGGATATTGAGTAAGTAAGGGTGCAGTAAAGAGGTCGTCACTTCACCGTTCATACTGTATTCGTTTGGCGCATATTTCATTCTCAGTAACCTTAGGAATATCGAGAAATAAGGATCCGGAAGCATATCGCCACGTTCAATAAGAATGCCGGTTTTATTAACCGGAGCCCAATCCCAGGCGTTTATAGGAAGTTCGCCAGGAATCATACCTCCTATGAACCTGGATAGGGCAGTTAGGTAGTGGCCCACTACGTTAAGGGGCATACCCGTGCTTGCGTGACACAGCGCCCAGAGGAGTGCGGCTACGTGAACACTGGCTATTTCAGGGTACAGACAGCCATAATCGTGGCTTAATTTAGTGGCAAAACTTATTATTCCCTGGCCCGGTTCCGTTTCGGCCAATATGGTTCCGTGAGTACGCCAGTTAACGGCAGTTGTGCCCAGTGCGTTTCCCGACAGAATGCCGGTAGCAGTCCCGGAGCTGGCAAAAGTATTTATTGCAGAGGTCAACTGAGTTTTTAATGCTCCTCTGGAAGCCCTCGGGAGTCCGGAGGCCGTGACCAGTGCCGTCAGCTCATCAGACAACCAGGAAGCGTAGGAGAAACTGGTACTGCCCGTACCTGTTTTGGCAACGCTTCCTAAAGCACTTGTACATACGTGGGAATTAACCAGCCAGGTTAGCCCGGGACCGTATAAACCCTCAAAAGATCGGGAGATCCAGTATTCAAAAAGGGGTAGTATCTTTCTCAAATCCGTTTTATCTTCTTCCGGAAGGCTGCCTACGGACAGATCGAGGTTCATACCGGCCCATATATCAAATCTTGACGGTAAATTAGACCAGACAAGAGAGGATAGGCTGCCGACAGAAGTTATATCTGGGAGAAAAGAGCGCTCTACTATACCGTCGGTTCCCCTCATAAGCCCTGTGCTCTGGTAAGCCTTTATCATATGAATGATATTAGAATCGAGAAAGACCCCCATTTCCTGCATATCCAGGTATGCGAGGCCCCCCAGTTTTCTAAAGAGGTTTGTAAATTTCTTATAGGCTTCTCCGGCGTAGATGTCATCCCCTGCGAGAAAGCCGATAAGGTTCTGCTGTTCCATAAAAGCCAACCTCCTTTAGTAAGCCCTTAGGACGGACGTCAACGGCATTCCGTAGGTTACCTCGTCCCCGGGAGACACTATGATTGAACCTCTGTAATCCTCTTCCACAAAAACCTTTATTGTCTCGTCGGTTGCTCCCTTAGTTATGGTTACAGCAGAATCAACATCGATAACAGTACCTGACAGGGGTGCGTAAGGTAGACCTAGAGCGATATTCATTGCCGCTTCAAGCGAGGAGAAGGTAAAGGCATTCCGGGCAAAGAACAGGTAATCATACAGTCTCCTGTAAAACTCTTCTCTAGTAAAACCTCCTGAGGTGCCTAATAGCGGTGTTGCCCAAAACTTTGTGTGGATCTCGTTATATATGTCTGTATGAAGCTTTGACATATAGTGCTTCAAGAAGCTGTTCCCAAAAGAACAACCCCAGAGAATAACGTCTGCCGTAGGGTCAAGTTCACCTTTTGCAAACCTTACATATTGATCGGTAGCGTTAAAAGAGGTACCCCCGGGGGCTATGGTGGCTGTGCCTACGGTTATAGACTCGAAGCCTACTATGTCCGGAACACCCAGGTAAATGTATGTTACATCCCACCAGACTTTGTCCGGAAAGGTTAAGAATACTTTGGGAATCCGGATAACAGGGGGTGAGGCTAAAGGATCTACCTCTTTAAGGGAGGTTGCTATGTCTAATGCTTTTATGGAGGCAAGATGGGTTAATCTGTCCCTGTATTCCTTCAAGAAATTTTGAAATTCTTGGGGTGCTTCCGATAGATAAAGGCTCATATTTACCCCTCAATATAGTTGATAGATATGAGATCCGGTGCCGTGTAGAACCGGTATAGATCGGTAAAAGGCACACCTAATGCTGCGAAACTGTGGGGTGTGGCCGCCGTTGTGTTTTCCAGTACATAGCTCTTGAAAGTGGGTGTTCGCAGGGTTAGCCTTGTCGAGTAGGATTGGAGCTGCCCACCCCTCTCGGTTATGTTGCTCAAGACCCTTCCTAAATCGAAGGAAGCCTCTCCGTTTATCTGGTTTACCAGCTGATTCTTGTCTATCTCTATTTCACTGCTGCCAAGAACTAGAGATATCTCAACGCTAATTGGCATATATGGCTTTAACAGCGCGTCTATGCCCACAAGGTCTTCGGTCATAGCCTTGAACGATTCCTCGGCGTCCGTCCAGTTATTAACGTACAACGCCTCTATGTTGACCGAAGTACCTTCAGTAAAGGTGGCGGGATTAAATACTACCAGCAGCTTGTTACCGGCCGTAAAGGTCCCACCCCTGTCTCCCGAGATAATTACGTAGTCCGTGTTCTCCTCCAGGGGTACCCCGCCGACAGACAGAGCCAGTATATTGAGTATCGCTCCGGGAAACACGCTCCTTAAGTCTATGACAGGTAAACCTAAGGTAAGGTCGTAACGTTTATCTTCAGAGTCCATATAGTCTTCTAAGAAGGTTCCCGGTCCCGGGTAATCTACCGCTCTCACAGTCCCGTTTACTAGAACTACCCCGTAATCGAGATACATAGTCCGTGGTATGAGGGTAAGACTCTTCTCAGTCTCGGTAAGACCGTGGATGTTCTCGGTTGTTTCACCATAGACAACGTTGCTGGTTCGAACATAAAGGTCTACCATTCCGCCCAAGTGGGAGTAGGTTGGGTCCTCTGAATTCCCGAAGGCTACGATATCTCTGAACATCCTGTTGTCCTTGCCAACAAGCTGATAATCGTTTGCACCGCTCAAAGTTTGAGCAGCCGTTATCAGTATGTTTCTCCCCGGGCTGACCCTGCCAGTTATGTAATTTCTGATTCTGCTGAAATAGCTCCAGTTGTCTTCAACCCCGGTCCCGTCAGAGGTCAGATAAACTTCTGCCGCCTGAACCATAGTGTTGCCTAACGCTACCGATGTCCCATAGGCAAGCCTTTCAGCTCTTGCGGAGACAGCTTTATACGTTAAATATACCGTTCTCGATTCGGGAACTATTCCGTTTGTGGGCACAGTCCTGTAGGTCCCCGTTCCCGCCGTGAAACGAATCTCGGGATAGGCTATTCTCGTGCCCGGGGTGGTTGTGCCTGCAAGAGTAACTTTCAGAACGCCCCAGGAAGGCTGCGAGGGAAGTCTCGAAATTCCGTGAAGCATTCCATAAAAATCCAGAGTTGCTGTAGGCAGCTTCATTATGTACTCTTTGGAAACGTCTCCCCTCAGCAAGTTTCTGAAGTCCTCAAGCTCTTTTTTGACGGAGTCGTGGTAGGACTTGAACAACACTTCTATGGGAGCTATTAGATAAGAGTATGTTGGAGAATCGGGGCCACTCGGCAGTTCCGGAAAATGTTTGCTGAGAAGCCCTCTAAATACCGCTGATGGGTTAGAATCCAGCATATCGAACATAATGAAACCTCCTACACCTGTAAGGTCCCGGTTGTGGCTACACCGGTTCTTGTTTTTACATCCAGTACTATCACTACATTCGTTTTCTGTACTTGTATTGAAGATATATTGTAGTCGCCAAGCGATTCCGAAGGGTCTCTACGAAAGACGATATCTCCATTCCTAACCTTTTCAACCGCCTCAGTAACCCAACGCTTTACATAGTTCTTTCTATCGCTCTCACTGGATCTCTGGTAGGCATCCCACGCGGAACCCGGGGCGTCGTGCTGGCCGCTGACCTTTCCAACAGTGTTGTAGAAGGAATAGGCTATTCTTTGATACAGCGCATCGACCCCGAGACAGACTATGCCGAGATCCGGATCTGGGACTCCCGTAACAGGGTTGAAAAACTGAAATTCCATAGTAGCCCTCCTATTTGAATAAGGTCAACCGGAACGTTTGTATATCCTGATCCGAGTTCAGTGTAACACCTAGAATCTGGGTAATGCAGGTGAGATAACCCAGTAGTTCATTGAACTGGTCTCCTGGCATTTTGGATTTAGCGTATTCATACAAAGCTTTCATAAGAACAGGGCCCAGCGTGGGGGTTATTTTTTCGAGTATCGTCATTCCTATTCCAGCAGCGTCCTTGAGAGCCCACCGAACAGCCTTTATTTGAGAAGAGCCCTCCTGAAAGCTGTCTGTCAACAGTCCGAAAAGGTCCACAGCCTTCATAGCTTCTTTAACTGCCTTGATAGAGGTTCTTAACTCTGCCTGTTCGTCTTCAGTGAGGAGCAACTGCTCGGCTGTAAGGCCCTTCACTTTAATGGCATTGAGAATGGTAAAAAACTGCTGCATATCTTTCATAGCTGGTTTCAGGAAATTATTCTGTAATTCCCTTATCGCCAGGGAAAGAGTACCGCTGAATATAGCAAGATCGGGGCCGACAGTATTGAAGGCCGTTTTAGCAATTCCCACTACCAGGGCACTGCTAACCTGAACAGTGTCTTTTTCACTAACAACATAGTCTCCGAGGTTATGCCTTAACTGTGCCTTGGCATAAGAAACTGCCTGTCTTGCGTTACTCAAGCTGTCCTGGAGCTGATACAGAAACAACCTTGAATTTTTGTAGAGGACAGCGCTCCCTCTCAAACCGTTTCGGGAATCCAACAGTTTTGATAAGATATCCTCTATCTGGTAATAAACCTTGTTCGATGACTGCACCTCACTGGCCAGAGTGTCGAGAAAGTCTCCTGAAGCTGCACTCTGGGCGAAGGTAAGCCACCATTCCTGTGTCTTTTCCCTTATCCATTGGAGGAAAGCCTCCGTTTCCGGGGTAGAGGGTTTAATCCCAACCATAGAGAGCAAGGTATCGAAGGCCACCAAACCGTTCTTAGTGAGTTTCTTTATAGCGGGAGACTTTTCAATTTCCTTTTCCCACCAGGACCTCTGCAGATAAACGCCAAGAGAGTTGATTGATCTGTCTAGTTCCATCCACGCCCTGCTTATGTTCAGTTTTTCCAATTCTTTTATGGTGGAGTCCTCTGTCTGCATAAGTGCTTCTTTTAAGGCCTTCTCTGCGGTCTCCAGCGAAGTAATAGCCGGACCCGTAGGTTTACCCTTCGAGAGTCTGTTGACCTCCTGGACGGCATTATCCAACCGATTAAGGGCTGTAGTAACTGCAATGTCGAGTGCTACGGGGTCTAAAGACTTGGAATCTTGCATAGTTATCTGGGTGGCCGTAGCTTTTTTGAAGTTGTTATAGGCTTTGCGTAAATTGTCCAGTTGCCGTCCGAAGTCATCCAGCACCTGATCTATTCCCTGGAGTTGAACGGAGGTCATCAGAGTGTCCAGAGACTTCTTTATGTAATCAAAATCCAGGGACAAGTCAAATTCTGTACCGTTTGCATAGGCCTGAACCATATCTATGCCCAACCCCAACGCCTTGCGGGCACCCTCCTCCGGTATAGATTCGAGAATGGAAGAGACAGTCGTGTCCAACAGTCCCAGCTCTCTAGCTATTATGAAAAAGCAGTGCAAAACCTCCTGGGCTTTTTCCGCTTTAGAGGAGCCTTCAAAGGCTTTTCTCTTGTCTTCAGACAGCATCAGCTTAAGTTTTTCAATGGTTACCAGATATTTGCTTATATCTGCTGGGCATTTCATATCAATCACCTGCACTTATAACGGTAAGGGAATAAGTTTCAAGGATTCCACCGAAGTTCATAGTCTTTGTGTAGGGGGACTCGGCAGCTTTAGCCGCAGTTACCGATGTAAGCTCCAGCAGAAACTGGGTGCCTTTTATATCCAACCCTAGCAGGAAGCGTCCTCCCCGGATCTCCTCCGCCAGTTTTTCCTCTGTATAGCTGCTGCCCGAATCTGCCATCTTTAAGATACTGAGCAGTTCATCGGAAGCCGTGTCTATCTCGTTTTGGGAGACTATATAGGAGCTTCTGCGGATGCTCCTTAAGAACTTCTCGAGTTTATGGGCAACAGTATCCTGGGTCTTGCTGTTTTTAGGCACTACATCCATTACCAGGACTGTCACGGAAAGGCTTACCCGGGGCGTTGTGGATTTAACAACAAGAACAGTGTTTCTCACTGATTCAGGGTCCCCATAGTTAAGCTCTGAATCTACGTCTATTGTGGCGTTGGTTGCCAACGTCTGTATTCTGGCATCGTAATTAGCCGTTGTTATGAAGTAGGGGGATTCCAAGTACTCCATAAAGGGCTTGAAAGCCTTTAACGAGGATACGTCCAGTATTTTATACAGTATGGAAGGGGCTCCGTGCTCATCTTTATACGAAGCAGGCCCCGAAGGGTCTTTCATTATCGCAAGCAGTTGTTCTTTACTAGGGCTTACATATGGTAAAAACACCGGATCACCCCTTTATATGAAGGCTTCGTGGACATAGCCGGACAGGTAAAGGTTCATACTCATTTCCTCGTAATTGATAGTGGTCTGCACCTCGGTGAACACTATGGGGAGGCTCTTACCCCCTGCCGCATAAGTGTAAACATCGAGATTGAGCCTCAACTTAACTTTGTCGTAGATGGTAGGATCAGCCAGTATCAAGGCCATAGCCATTACCTTTAAGGGGCTCACCTTTTGGCTTCCGGGAACTGTACAGTTTAAGGTTAACCTTGCGGGCCCAGGGGCACCCTTATTAATTGAGGCTCCTCCTATCTTCTGCAGATAAAGGGTCGGGTAGGTCTCGGAGAGGGAATAGTTCTGCAGCATCAGGTCTATGGAGGCGTCATCTACCACCAGGGAAAGGCCCGATCTCATATTTAGCACTCTGTGGAGCAGATCGCCATACTTTACCCGGGTAGATTCTTTTCTGGGTTCTTTGAACACTGGGATTCTTGTATAGGAAGGGGTGCTGTCAAGCCCAGGGAGGACGGAACCCAGTATGATATCAGTACTGCTGTCTATGGGTGTGACCGTTTCGTCTCCTATCGCCTGGGGTCTTTCCTCTGGAATTACGCTCCCGAACGGGGGAAGGATAGGAATAGGAGAAGTTGCTATGTTGGCCAGGTAAGGCCTTGTAGTGGATACATCGAGGTCCTTGGAGACCTCCAGGGCAGTCTCCAGTACGTCTTTCTGCCAGGGTTCAATATCCGGGGACCTAACCACGCTTTTAACATAATTCTCTACGGTGTTCAGGTACACTTCCCTTTTATCCGCAACCCTGTTTAACGCCTCTTCAACGGCTTCATTGTCACCAGAATACACGGCGTTGAGAACTTCCTCTACCTCGAAGCTCTTGGAAGCTATAGCCTGACGGGTATCTTCAAAAATAGTTGCGGCCACGTCTGTTATTGTCACTCCTGATTCATCACTGACACTCCCCAGGTACAAGGAAACAAGATGACCTATGGTTTTGTCCGGGGTGGTGAGCTGAGCAGCAGCATAACCTTTTTCAACCAGTTTATTGATGAGAGTCTTAGCGACCAGCCCCAGCTCTTCCTCCTGCAGCACGGCTTCCACACTTCGGGTGTTGTAAATAGTTACACTCCCCTCAACGACCCCCTGTCCCACATAGGGGTCGAGATCAGCCCAGTTGTAGCTGTCGAGAACATTCGAAAGATCCCTGCCTATCAGCCTGTAGATAACCCTGTTATTTGGCTTGTCTGCCATCAAGAGCGAAAGGCTGTATTTGTAGACAACAGGGGTGCTGAGCACGGTGGTTATACCTATATGGTAGGAGGTGGCCTCTTCCACCAGTTCCTCGGTTGAGGCTATGGAGGAGTCCACGACAGTGTCGTTTACTTCCAGCGGATCTCTTGTTATGTTGTCTAAAGCTGTCTTCAGCTCGGCGTTTATCCACGCTTTAATGGTGTTGTAATCCTCTCTGAAAGCGCTTAGATTGTCGTATATATACTGCCCTTTTTCCATAATTAACTCGAGGTGTTCCTTACCCGCAGGTAAAGCCGTTATCTCACCACGAACCAGCTGGGCAAGAACCTGAATATCTTCGGAAGTGATAGTTCTGTTGTCCAGGATCCTTCTAATAATCGTCATCAGATTGTTGAAAGCCAAGCCGTAGGTTATATTTGGTGGCACGTCGTAAGTTCCAAACTCTACCACATCAGGAGAAATTCTGGTCTTAAGCTTGTCATAAGGGGGTGTTATAACCTCTCTGGGAACCACACTGTCATACATAACACTTTCAATAAGAATCCCTATCTGCGCATCGATTTCAACCCGCAGACTGGTAAGCGTGTTGACTATAACCCACCAGAGATTAAGCAGGTCTATGTCTAACCCCTGATAGGTAGTGATTTCTTTTACTAGCTCTTCCGCTATTGTTTTAGTTTCACCCACAGAGTGTTCAGTGGCGTCTTCGATAGCTTTTACCAGCTCATCACGAACCTCACTGGCCCTGTCGTTTATGGCATCGGCTATGGGTGAGACGTCTAACCCGGCCTCGGACCTGACCACTTCCTCCACTATTCTTATCAAGCTGTCCAGTTCCGAGCTGTTATCAGGTACCTGTTTAAGCTCCTCGGTGAGTTTTTCTGCAAGTTCCACCGCTAGCGTGGCTTTTTCCTCAGGCAACAGGGTGTCGACATACTCTTTATATGACTCGATGTCTAGCGCAGAAGACTTAGGGTCGTATATGATAGCTACACTGCGCCCCCTGTGGGTGACCATAAGGGTGTCATTTTCATACACCAGATCGAATATAGGATCCATACCTATTATGTTGAATATCTCGGGGGATACGTCTTTACCATTGAAGTTTTCTATCAGCTCGGCCAGTTTTTCTCTTTTCTTTCTGCCCCATTCTTCTATCAGTTTTCGGGTTTCTTCCTCAATCTCTGGTTCCGGGTCTATCAACTCTATTGGCTGAGAGGTAGGGGTTTTGTCCTCCGTAACTTCGTCCGGTATTGTGGGCACCTCCACATCTCCTAGACCATAGGACAGCCTGAAGGAGAATACCCGCTGGTACGCTTTGGTTTGGACCGGCAGTTCTGAAGTGATAAACCAGCGAAACTCCTGATTTAGGGAAGGCAAGGCCGCTGTTATAGCCGCTTTTAACCCAGCAGCTAGCGGAGTTGTGGGGGTGTTGTTGTATAACGTTCTGGCCGTACAGTAAATGGCGACCTTTTCAGGTAGATTGGTCACATCCAGGGTCCCATAGGAATGGTGCAGTCGGGCATCGTAGTAAGCCACGCTGTTTTCCAGTCCGGCATATAAACCTCCTGTAGGAGCCTCTTTCGTCAGGATATGAGTATAAACAGTCCTTAGGGTTGTGTAGCCCCCGGGAAAACTGAAGGAGTTGCCATCGAATTCAAGAAGCAGGTGGAACATATCCACATTGTCTGTATAATATTTTATGTTACCGGCTAGACGGGAGTTTGTAAGGTTTTTCTCAGGTGCGTCCCAGGAGAGCAGGGACAGCAGATCCTCCTTGAACAGCATAGTAAAAGCAAACCTTCTCCAGTAGCCTTCCATATCATTGTCAAAATCAAGCAGCTGCGTCGGAGTAAAACCTTCGCCTAAAGTCTTGGCTGTTTGTAAAACCTTATCCAGAAGATTGGGTGATATTAGTGGAAAACCCTCGGGGTCACAGGCGAAGGGAACGGAAGTAGAGGTTAACGCCGAGCCCTGGGAGATAAAGGGGGCCTGTGTATCGATAGAAAAAGAGCCCTGTCCCCTAAACAACTCTGAGGCAAAATAGCGGCAAACCCCCGAGGAGGGGTTTAGAGGCACCTCCGGGTAATAAATTCCGGCGTTTTCCGCAAGTTCCAGTACAGTAAGCTCTATTACAGTGCTCAGAACTCTTTTAAGGGAATCTTCCAGGGCAGCCATTCCAAAAGCGGATTCCGGAGAATAGGAACCTCCTTTTGTGTTAGTGTAATTTAAATAGACGGCATATGCGAGGTTTTGGGTATCCACCTCTTTGAAATGCTGTTCTATAGTCATTTGTCACCGTCCCTATCCGGGTAATTAGACGCCTACAGAATCGAGGTATTCCTGTAACAGCTGGGCGATCTTGGCTTTTGTTGTAGATACCCAGGCGGGGGATTTCCCCAGTTGTGCCGCGATGGCCCCCGTGCCCATTTCTTCCGGTTGCAGGCCTGTTGCGTATTCCATAACTTTTATTTCCTCGGGTCTCAGCTTGGACTTTGCATACTCAAAGGCATTGTGTATTTCTATATCGTCGCCCATTATCTTTCTATCCCACGCATCGCTTCCTAAAATCAATGGAGACTTTATCTCTTTCAACAGGGTGGTTACCTTGTCCATTGGCCAACCCAGTTCATCGGCCAGTTCGGGAACCGAAGGTTCTCTGTCGTATCTAAGTTCAAAGTCAGCCTGGGCCTTCTTCAGGGTACTGAGTTCCAATCTATGGTTTTCCGGAAGCCTTATGGCATTCTGATTGTTATTGACATATCTGTACAGCTTCTGGAGATAAACAGTAGCGTAGTTTTTCAACGTTCCTTTAGAGGGGTCATAGGTTTCCAGTGCCTCAAGCACCAGCCTCTGAGCCTCTGCTTTCATAACCGGTAGGGGCAGTCCTGAGTTGTAATATTTGCCTACTGCCATATTTATCTGAGGCTGGAGGCTGTTGAGGAGATACTGTAATTCTTGTTTGCTGCGTGTCTTTTTCCAGCGTTCCCAGCTCTCTACCAGTCTATCGTTCATATATAGCCTCCTATTCCGCTTTCATAGTAAGTTTTGTAGCAAGAATCCCATACTCACCCAGTAGCAAGTCCAGCAGAGGGGCATAATCCCCCTGTCCTTTAAGCTGTTCAAGGGTCTGCAGTGCTGCAGTTGCACGATCCGCTATATTCTTCTGAGTTATTTGGCCCCTTTCACTCTTCTGTAGCAGGGTTATAAGGGTAGCCGCTACTTCATCCGCCACTGTCGAGTGCGGTAAGTCCTCCAGGTTTTGCGGTAGTATTATTTCCTTGTATTTGTCTATCGAAGCCAACGGTCTGTATCTTAAACGTCTAGTAAGGGCTTTGGCAGTCGCTTCCGGCTGTCTTCCTATGTATTCCAGCAGTTGTATTAGTATGTTTCTGCGGCCTGAAAAGTCATCTATATTGCTGCGGGTTTCCTGTGTCCAGAAAGGAGACGTATAATTATCCAACCCCAAGGGGGTAACTGTACCAAAGCTGTCGTGGTAAATCTTATCAATCATATCGTCCTGCAGGTGTCCCCCCATACCGTCACAAATCTCAAAAGCGTCGGTAGTCTTTACGGGCAGCAGCTTAACCCCTGTCATCGTATATGTAGTTGTGAAAGCTCCCGAACGGGTGTCCAACTGGTGGGTAACTGCCCTAACTTCACCCCGGTAAGGCAACCCAGAAACCATAACTATTCCCGGAGCTCCCACTATTGCATAAGGATTGAAGTCGGCTATTATCTTTGAGTACTGCTGGGAAACTCTTGCTTCCTGCAGTGTTATTCTGCTCTTGTGCACCAGACCAAAGGGATCTGCAGAGTTATAGAAGTTCGCGTCGCCGCCCGCAATATCCTTAGCAACCATTGAATTTACGGGAAACGAAGTTTCGTAAGCCCTTATACCTGTGAGTTCTTCTAAGGCCGAAAGTTCCAGTCTCTTAGAAGACTCTCCGGGAGAGGGTGTATTCACATCCTTGGTGCTTGCCTGTTTGGCAAACACCACAGGCCACGCCATACCTGAGGGATCCAGAGCGGCTGTCATATATCCCAACAGTCTTGTCGGGGTATCAAATTTAGGGTACATCTCAAATGCTTGTATATCGTGAGGGAATATAACGTTACTTAACGGTGCCTGTGTGGTGTATGTTGTGGGTAATAACAGATACTGCGTTAGAAAAGATACCCCGTTAAGCTCATTCTCCTTAAACCCGAATTGTGGGTACATACTGAAGCCCGCAGTTCCCGCAATGGAGTTGATAAGCGATCCCAAGGTCACGGGGCCTCCTCCGAGGTTTTGGCTGATGGCCATCTCTGTGTGCTTGGGCCGCAGCCCATACTCCAGTATCCACTGGCCGGCAGAAGGCATTACCCCAAAGCGTTGCAGTACCTTATGCCTGTTTTCTAAGGCCTTCCCAGAAGAGGTTACATTGACAAAATGTTTTACCAACGCAAACAGCATCGAGGAATCATTTACCCGGGTAGTACTTACCCCGCCAAACTCTCTGCTCTGAGCTGCGCTGTCAAGGAGAGTGAATAGGGAGGGCTGCTGTTCTATATCATTCAGATTGTTGGGGACCTCCTGCCCGTAGAGCTCAAATTCAGGACCGAGATTTGCCGGTCTCAGTGCCCCTGCTGTCAAGAACAGTATAGAGAAACGTGACTGAGTCTCTAGCGCCCAGTTCAAGGGAACCTGTGTTTCTATACTTACGTAAAGGGAGGGGCTCATCCTGAATGGAGTACTTATGAGGTAAGAGTCTACTGCAGCCTTCCATTCACCGTCTATTTCATCTTTGAACTGCAACACAAACCTTGTGCCCGGGGGCAGCAACATAAGCTCAGGCCGGGGGCTGAAGGTATAAGTAACAGAAGCACTGTTAAGTTCCAGTCTTACCGTAGCCTGCTCGAAGGGGAGGGTAAGCGCTTCTGGGGCCTCTGTATGTGTTTTGTGAAATATCTGTACTCTAAACAGCATCTACGCACCTCCTGAGAAGAGTATAAGAGGATTGTAAAAACGCTGCCGGAGAGTATAAGAGCAAAAGCTCTGGTGGATCCCAGAGCTTTAAGATTACTTAATTCGTTTTACGGATTTGGCCTGCAACCCCTTAGGGGTGTCTACAAGGTCGAAACTGACTCTTTCGTTTTCTTCCAATACCTTGAAACCAGACATATCTATTTGGGAGTAATGCACGAAAGCATCTTGACCGTCGTCTGTTGTCACAAAGCCAAATCCTTTTGTACCGTTAAACCACTTTACTGTTCCAGTCATACACTAAAACCTCCTGTTTTCGTCTGAGTTGTTTCTGAGGTTTTATCCCTCAGACTTACCTAAAATGATGATATATTTGCCTCTTAAACTCCCTGTTGTATCTCCAGGTTCCTAGCGCTTAGTCTGTTAAGGACCCGGAGGCTGTCTTCGTGGGTTGTGGGTGTATTTAAATGAATAGTGTTCTCTTTTAGCGCAGCTAACATAAGCAGACTGGTTCCTGTAGGGTACCACTGTTTAAGCTGTATGAATTCCCAACTCCTAACTATCTCTCTTCCGGTTCTTATTTCGTTCTCAAACACAGAAAACATTGCCCTCAACTCCTGGACGGAATCACAGACACCGCCTGCAACAATCAGAGGAAAGACCAGATCCTGAGTCTGATAGACCTTAAGACCGCTGGCTAGTTGAGTGTCTTCCAGTGGAACATAGAGAACGTGGACTCTGTCCGGGTCTTCTAAATGCGAAACTAAATGAGCAGTGAACAGGGGTTCAGGATCCTTATTCAGTACAGAAAAGGACTGCTCGTCTGTAATAGATATGGAGGCTCTAGGATACTGTTCCTGAATATACGGATACACTTCGTCTCTTGTCAAGGTTTTGCATATACATCTGAAACTTACATAGGTCACAACTTTATGCCGCATCAAAGCCTCCTTGCTGTATCTTCGAAAAACGCCTCCATTTCTGTGAGCGTATCTAGCGCTATCGGGGTTATAGACCCGACGAGTTCTTTGGGGTTATGCGCCGAAAACACTACTTCTGTCATCTTCAGTCCAAAATCCTGAAGCATACGTTTATAAGCGGTTAGAAAGTACTCACAAAACTTTTCGTCAAGATCATAGAGTTCCATAGCGGCTTTAGTCGCATTGTAGTGGTCAAGTATCTCTGTAGTAAGCATTGCCTTCACCCTATACTTACCCACTTCCGGCCCCTTATAGGCTCCCAACAGTTTGTAGATAAGTACAATCAGGTTATCGAGAGTAACGGTCATTACAGTGTACTCGGGGCCTCCGTTGAATCTTTGAATGATCCGCTGATGACGAATTGTCATTAGGGAATCCAGCAACCTCAGGTTATAAAACACCGATCTTCGGGAAAAGCGGAGCCACCAGACCACATAGGCTAAAAATATGCTAACAACTATCAAACCTCCTATTACCAACGCAAAGGTGCTCATCTCAGGTACCAGGTTACCTGTCTGCATCAGTGCCACCTGCCTTTACTTTTTTTGATTCTGTCACGGCTTCCGTTTCCTTCTTCAACACTTCAGACAAGGCTTTATCCTGCTTCGACAACATAAAGGAGGTCAACACCTTGATGACCTTCAAAATGCCCCCCACGTAATTACCCCGGGTAGACAGGGCCTCCAGGTCAACTGTAAGGTGGTTTATTATGGTCAGGAACAGTGTGGTAAAAAGTACATAACACACTATATTCAATGTAGGTTCCCCAGCACCCTGTGGCAAAAAGACCATAGCTGCCCTAACAGCCAGTAAAAGGACAAGTTCAGAAACCAGTAGTTTTAGTGCATCCTTAACGGCGAGGGCTCTTAAATGGCCTTTAACCGGGTTAACTTCCCCAAGAGGTGTAGGGGTACGAACAACCGCATATATCACATTAACGACACCTACCAGGAATAGAAAAAGCAACCTGTCTGTTCCCCAGAGGCCGTCAAATAGGAGAACTCCTACATCAGCTAGGCACATACTTAGTCCTCCTTTTCAGGGAAATGCCCCCGGGAAACGGGGGCGGTTTAGTTAAACAAGGGCTGCTGTTCTTGAGGCTTCATTTATGTCGTCATCATCCAGTTTAGTGAACCAGTTCTTTCCCAGGTACTTGTTCAGGGCTGCGACAAGCAGGTTAATAGCCATAGGAACTACAATCGTGTAGACCCATTCAGGAATCTTGATGTTCTGTGCGTCCATAAGAGTTTTAAGCTGCAGAAGAGCGTTCTTCTGCTTATCCGGTACAAGGGTTCCCTCTTCAGTAGCCACAACGCTACCCTCTATCAGGATAATCACGTTCTGTATCCCAATCTTCAAGGTTGGCCACCACTTTGTGAATCCAAAAATCAGATCAAATAACATCAAAGCTTTGTCGACTATTTCCGCAAATGCCATATACACACCTCCTGTAATGCAGGAACTGCTACCTATTGTCCTCAGTTATGTCGTCCAATATATCGGCTTCATTTAGCTTGACCTCATCTTCAATAGCATCCTGCTCTGTTTTATTTTCCGATGACTTGTTGTTGCTTGCAGTCGCTTCCGATTTAGGTACAAACTCGAAAGGGCTAAACTCTGTCTGGGAGAGTTTTTTACATACTTCCGTGTACTTTGTCGCTTCTATTTCAATAAAACTGACTAAGTGGTAACAGCCTGTTTTGTCAAAGGTTCCGGTTTCCGAGCCCACAACTATGTTCGGGTGGCTATGAATCCAGGCGTACTTTGAGCGGTCGACCTCAAAAGCGAAGTCGAAAACCTCCACTCTGGGCAAGTATTTTTTACTTTCCGGGTTGGTCTTATACGTATTTACAATTGTGGCGGGTTTCCTGTTTACGGATTTCTTGTTCATCTGCTAACCCCCTATATCTGCTGACCGGTCTTGCGGCGTGGCGGGCGTCTTTCTGGTAAAGGTTCTGCCGGCTTTTCTTCCTCTGGAACCTCCGGTTTCTGTTCTTCTACATCCGGGCTCAATTGTTCAAACTGTCGAGGTGTTGGCAAAATACCTAGGAGTAAACTGTAGACTACAGGAAACTGCTCCTTTAAGGTCATAAGAGCGGCCTTGAAATCTGAAGGTGTTAGAGTTTGCATCCAGCCAAGAAATTCTTGCATACTGGGAGTTTCCAAAAGATCGTCCGGACTCGTAGACTCCATTAGAGCCTCCATAAGGAAGCCGGGTATCTCTTTATTGGAAATATCAATCGTTGAAGGCATTGCTTCAGTCTGAAGTGTGGCTTCAGCTCTTAGCTGAGCGAGCTGTTGCCATATTGTGTTTTCGGCAAGCAGCTGTGCATTTCGTTTAGCATCTTTCAGCATCTTGTTAAACTCGGTTTCCGGGTTTAAGCCGAGCTCTTCCATAAGAGTTTCATCGGATAACTTCTGTCTTCCATTAAGCTCCATATAGTATCTCTTGCGTTCGGCGTCATCTGCCATTTTGAACTCCTGCAAACCTACCTCCACTTCTGGCAGATCTTTTGTAAGGGAAATTCGCTTTGCCACTCTCTTAATTACTCTGGAGAGAAACCCCCGATAATTGATAAAGTGATTTTCGAGCATTCTTAGCGACACAGAAGATCCCGACCAACTAAGGCCTCCCTTTACGAATTCCTGAGGAACCTGTAATCCGGAGATAATCTCATTCTCCGTTATCTGGAGCTCCTGATGCACCATAAGGGGCCTGCCATCCCCACCAATAGAGTTTTGTTGCAAAGGTATGGGGAAAAAGGCTATTTCATTAGGATCATTACGCCACCTCTGAATCTGGGTTGCAAAACTGGAAGCCATATTGCCCATATTTGGAAATGCGGGCATTTGTGGTGGGTAGGGGGAGCCCTGTACCATAGCGGGGGTGAAGTATCTATACGGTTTGAGGTGGTCTGCTGCAATAAAGTCGTTAGCTTTTTTCAGTAAACCCATATGATACAGAGAATTAGCTATATGAAATACGGGAGGGATCCCCAGGCCATTTAGATCGTCGGCGTATGAAGGCCTTTTCAGAAAAATTATCTTGTCTTCGTTGAAACGTACAGCCGCTTTGTCCTGGAGCGCAACTTCAAGAAAGGTCTTAGGCACTTCCTTCAAGAACCTTGCCTTTGTTCTGATATCGTTAAGTACTTTTTTGGGTATGGTGTAAACGAAAGTGTGCCGCTCGGATAAAGGGTTGTATTCATCTTCTATGTACAGAGGATCCCATAAATGTAGTCTGAAATCGTTTGAAGTTGTTATCTTTTCTTCGGAGTAGTTTGCCTTTTGTTTTACCTTGCAGTTAGGACAGTAAATGTACAAGCTTTTTGAACGAATATCCCAGTTTGCCTTGTCCATATCGTCTGCAGGGTTCTGGTTCCCTTCGGGCTCAACAACACTCCCACAGACACTACAAGTGTAAGTACGCCTAAAGGGCTCATATAAGGTGGCGAATACTACCCCGAATATATAGTAGTTGATTCCTATTTCTACGAGGTTTTCCCGCAACTGCATCTCTTCAAAAACACTTTCGTAAGCTGCTTTTACTGCAGAGTTAGCGGTCTTTATCAGAAGAGAAGTTATTGGGTATTCCGCTTTCTTAAACACTATATCCGATACTAAAGGTTCCGTTGCGTAGAAGTATTTAGCATATCTAAGCAGCGTTTTGTAATCACTGGGTGTGTGCATAGCAGCCAGGTTAAAAAAAGGGTCACTAGCTTTTGTACGGTATCCTGAGTAGTATTCATTTAAGTTCATTGAAGCACCTCCAAGTCAACACACCTATATCGTACAGGTTTACAAAAAGTTATGCCGACAAAAAAATCAAGTAATTTTCTACACTTTGATTATATCTGCAGATGGTGACTAATAAAAGCATTTAGTTAACTGTATTTTGAAAAATATTGATTGTATTGGTATACATAACCAAGGTACCTAACTTAAACTCCAGGAGGTGTACAAATGGAAACCAGCACCGAAAATATTAATTGGAAGAAGGTAGGGAAGTGGGCTTTAATAGGTGGAGGTGTCGTAGGCGCTTTCGCTGCTATTGTTGGGGCTGCACTGGCAGTCGTCCACAAACCTGAAAGCGAAGAGGCTCAGGAAGAGGAGGGGGAAGGACAGGAGGGCTAGGCCCCTCCTGTTTATGTGGTTAGAGAGCCTTAAAATTGAAAGAACAGGGGCCTACACCTTGTTCTTTTATTCTTTATCCTTGATAGTTTTAAGAACAGTAGTACAAACACTGCAGAATAAACAACTTAAAACCCGCTTTTTAAGCCAATTTTGGGTAAAAAAAGGTATATATATTGGTATAAAACACATAGGAAAGAAAACCCCCTAAAGAAAAGATGTTGTTATCTGAGGGAGCCCCTGTGCTCCCTCTCTTTTTATGAGGGTTCTGGGAACAGAACCTTCATACGAGGAGGTGTAGAGATGACTACTGAAAAAATCAAGTCTATGAATTTTGTAGTTAAGACTATCGCTACATTAGTGATAGGTTTAACTACCACAATCGGTGCAGGGATAACCCTGCATCAGATCCGGAAGGGTGAAGATCCTTCTGGGTCTGGGAAGAACGGAGGGGTATGAGAATGCCAGCAACAGAGCAGGTAAAGAAAGTTAAAGAAGCCAAACCAAAAGCACCACAAAATTCTGTGAAGGAAGGAGGGACACCGGTGTCCCCAGAGAGAAAGGAAAAGGTAATTAAGGGACTCAAGGCAGCCGGACTTGTGGCTGCTGGATTTATTGGAGGAATCTTGGCCGGAAAGTTTGTAAAGGCCAGGAAGACGGCAACTGAGGTCGTGCCCTTCGACCTCAACGAGTAAAAGAATAAGAGGTGTGGGGCAACCCGCACCTCTTTCTCTTTTCCCGAGGCAAGCGTGTTGTTGCTTCGGGAAAGGAGGTTGTAATGAAAGTACTTATGAAGGTGATAATCAACAAACCCCGCCAAAACACGTCCCCGGTGGGGGATACTTCCAAAAGGAGGTAGGTATAATGTTCAAAGTAGTGGGTCTGAAGACCCTATACCAAGGCCCCAGCTTCCAGGAAGCTGAGGCCTTCTATGAGGAAGCAAGAGAGAAGCAGATGCCTGTTTCTCTCTTCATCCGGGATGTTCTTCATAAGCAATCGAAGAACCCCGGAAAGGCAAGGAAGAAGTGGGGCGTGTAGCCCCGCTTCTTTTTTTTTACCCTAGGGTATGTTAAAGAAAAGGTCTTTGGATATGTAGTGTTCTATCCTAAACATCTTCCTGCCTTCTTCAAGCATCTGGATCCTGGCAGCGAGAACGCCGTCTGTTGTCTCCTTGAAAGCACTTAAGGGATACTTTGCGCTGATAAACTTATCGGCTATCTTTCTCGCTCTTTCCTGCTCGGGTTTCAGTTTGGTACCGGAAGGTGTGGCAAAGATATATTCATCCAGAAAAGCGTAGTCCTTGGGAAATACGAGCCCCCCGCGAAACTTCCATACGGTGCCTATGTACCTCTTCACTTCTTCGGATAAACTGTCTTTAACGGCTATAGGAGCCAGTTTAATCGTAAGTAAGTCTAGGGTTAGTACCGTTTCAATAAAAGAAGGGGGTCTCTGCGTTTCGAGGTATTCCCCGTCAATGACTGTATTGGCCACCAGCTCAAAGACCTGCCACTCTGTTAGAGAGGGAATAGAACCTAAGGTAATGAAAGCGTGCAGCTTTTCTTTTACCTTAGGGTGTACTCTGTAGTTTCGTTGCCCTAATAGGTACTCCATAGTAGTTACAGGTTCTGAAACATCAAGACTGGCGCCTAGCAGCCTTTCGGCTTCCTGGATTATATACAAGGGGTTTATAAGGTTCGGCTCTTCAAACAACTCTTTGGGTGTAAAGTTCATCTTGTCTCACTTCCCTTATCCTTGTCTGCTTTACAATAAGGACATAAAAAATTACCTTCGCAATCTCGATAAGTCTTTGTAATGGGTACTGAGCAGCCACAAACATCGCAGGTTACCAGTCTTAATTTCTTTCCGCTAGCGTACTCCTCAAACTCTTCATAAGAACACGTGCCTTGTCTTTCTCTGGTACTCAAAAGCGCCCATACCCAGTTCAAAAAAATATAGGGTCGCTCCGGGAACAAAGGTGAAAACTTCTCTATAATCACCACGTCTTCACACACCCCGGATACAGGAATACCGACTACTGCGGGGTTCCCTCCATAACGGCCCCTGTGAACTGAACGGAGGGCTTTTATGTCCAGTATCTCTCCATCAGCGTTTCTGTAATACAGAGAACTCACGGTAATGACCTCCTAAAGTCTCACATAACAGCTGCAACAAGCTCCGTTATATTGGGAACTATGTGAGGTGCAAGAATTTTGTGGGCGACCATTCCAACTTTTTCCGGGGTTATCCTTCCGGTAGTGTCTGCAATTATTATATTGACGGAGTGTGGAAGCGCCCGCAGTTCTATAACAGGAGCACTAAGCATCTTCTATCCCTCCTGCATTTTTACAGTAAATCTCTGTTTGTACTCTGTAAAGTGTGTCCAGGAGGTGGCTTAAAGATTTTTTTATGTGCTCCAGCGGCGTTTTTAACGACAAGGGGAGCTGTTCACAACTGAGCATCCTAGCGATTTCGTTTATAGTTTCAGAAACCGTAACACATAGAACCATTGAAAGCAGTGTAACCCTCGGAGTAGAGGTCTCACTGACCTCCTGGTTTAGCCTTACACCACCCCAGGAATTTATATACTGTGTCAGCACCTGCTCCAGACGTTCAGATAAGCCCTCTAGTATTCCTGCTGCAAAAACCCCTAACTCAACGGCTCTTTTAGATTCCTTGCGGGATTGAAACTTCATTTCGTCTGACAACGCCTGCACTTTATCCTTTATTTCCGGATTGGCGATTGTAGTCGTGGGGTCATCGGTCTCTGACGGTACCACTATCATAAGAGTCTCTTCTCCCAGAGCACTGTCAGCTTCCGCTCCTGCATAGGAGTAGAGACCAGAGGCCAGTAGTCTTGGTACCTCAATACCGGCTATCAACACTTCGTACATCTTCCCGAAAACCACAGAATCACCTCCTGATAGAACCTTACCCTTTTCGTGAAAACTCTGCCGTTAAGCAGAACTCATAGAGATAGGTAAAGGCTATCGCTGGAAACCTCTTTTTGACGGGGACCAGCTTCCATTTGCGGTAAATAGGTACGCCTCTCCTTGAACTCTTCCTGCTTCCCATCATTCCAGTTCTTAATTGGTCTGTAGTAACCTGTGATCCTTGAATACACTTCGGTCTCGCTGCCACAATAAGGGCATTTGAAAACTTCACCGGTTAAATAGCCGTGATTAGAACACACAGAATACGTAGGGGAGATAGTAAAGTAGGGTATTCTGAAGTTAAGAGCTATCTTCTTTACTAAATCTCTGCAGGTCTCCCAATCAGAAACTTTTTCTCCAAGAAATGTATGAAAGACCGTACCCCCTGTGTATTTTGTCTGGAAGGCTTCCTGAAACTCCAACGCACTAAATATGTCTTCTGTATAGTTAACCGGTAAATGAGAAGAGTTAGTGTAATAAGGGGCACCCTCTCCTGCAGTAAAAATAGCAGGGTAAAGCTTCTTATCGATTCTAGCTAAGCGAAACGCTGTAGATTCTGCTGGGGTGGCTTCAAGGTTATAGAGGTTATCAGTTTCTTCCTGAAAGTCTGCTATCCTCTTTCTCATATGATCCAGTACACGAAGGCCAAAGTATCTTCCGGATTCACCATACAAAGGTTCAGCTATCCATTTCGCATTGAGACAAGCTTCGTTAAGCCCTACAAGACCAATTGTGGAAAAGTGGTTATCAAGGTTAGTTAAATACCTTCTGGTGTAGGGATACAATCCTTCTTCATATAGTTGAATTATGACCTTTCTCTTAATCTCGAGACTACGAGATGCAAGTTCCATAAGACGGTCTAGCTTCTTAAAAAACTCTTCTTCGTTTATGCTGGTAAATGCTATTCTTGGCAGGTTTAGAGTTACTACTCCAATAGATCCAGTAAATTCGTCGGAACCGAAGAGGCCTCCACCACGTCTGCGAAGCTCTCTCTTGTCCAACTGCAATCTACAACACATACTTCTTACATCATCGGGATTGAGGTCGGAGTTAACGAAGTTTTGAAAATAAGGAGTACCATACTTTGCAGTCATCTCAAACAATATGGGAACATTTTCGTTTTCCCAGTCAAAGTCCTTAGTTATGTTGTACGTGGGTATTGGGTATTGAAAACCCCTGCCTTTAGCATCTCCTTCCAGCATTATCTCTATAAAGGCACGGTTTACGATATCCATTTCTTTTTGGCAGGCACCGTACGTAAAGTTCTGAAGCTCACCTCCCACTATTGCGGCAACATTTCTAAGTCTCTCGGGCACTACCCAGTCCATCGTGACGTTGGTAAAAGGCGCCTGAGTACCCCATCTTGAAGGGGTGTTTACTCCGTATATGAAAGATTGTATAGCCTGCTTGGTTTCCTTAAATCCCAGATTGTCTGTCTTCACAAAGGGGGCAAGGTAGGTATCAAAAGATGAAAAGGCCTGGGCCCCGGCCCATTCGTTCTGCATTATGCCTAGAAAGTTAACCATTTGATTGGTAAGAGTGGATAGGTGCCTGGAGGGTGCTGACGTTATACGACCTTCTACCCCTCCCAAACCCTCCTTTATGAGTTGTTCCAGGGACCAGCCGGCGCAGTATCCGGACAACATAGAAAGGTCGTGTATGTGGAAATCTCCGTTCCTGTGAGCAGCCGCAATCTCTGGATCGTAAATTTCCTTAAGCCAGTAATTGGCCGTTAGGGTGCCACTACTGTGAAGTATCAGTCCACCCAGGGAGTAGTTTACTGTCGAATTTTCTTTTACCCTCCAGTCTGAACGGTCCAGATATGCTTCCATTGTCTGAGTGAAGTTAAGCATCGTGCTGTTCCAGTCCCTCAGTCTCGCCCTCTGCTGTCTGTAGAGAATATAGGCTTTGGCGACTGTTTCATATCCAAGTTCCATAAGAGTTGCCTCTACTGCGTCTTGTATTTCTTCTATTGCTACCAGCGGTTTCTTCAACTTAGCTGAAGCCCTTAATGCAATCTTCTCGAGAATCTCAACTGTTTGAGGTTTATTTGTAGCAAGGAAACCACGTTCAACGGCAGAAATAATCTTTTCAAGGGAGAAGGGCACTACATCTCCATTACGCTTAATAACTTTCAACATACACACACCTCCATAATGGTAAGAGAACCCGGTAAGAGAACCCCCGATTTGGGGGTTATTGTATGTTAGTCCCTTCTCCCGTGTTTGTGCAGGTGAAAAATTTAAGAAACATTGGTACTAATCATTTATGAGTGTGTATCTATTCCCCTGCTGTCTGGCACGTACTTTCCATCTGCAGAAAAGGTGTTGTTTTTTGTAAAGTAGGGTAATGTCCATTTACAGGAGGTGTTACTATGATGCTTTTACAGGTAACTGTAGAAACCAAAAAGTGCAGATATTTCTATGAATTTATTGACTTGCCTAAATCCGGCACATCAATGATTCTTACAAATGGAGAACAGGGTTCCACTGTTTTCTACAACGGAGACAGAGCGGTGGCTAAGGCCGAAGAGTTGTTCAAAGCAGCAAACGAAGCTATAGGCAAGGGTAGCTCTGTTTCTATTGTAGGTCCCAGCATACTAATCAAAACCCTTTCCAACGTCTTTTTCACCTTTACCCTAGGGAAAGCGCACAACTCTATATTTAAAGAATTCGTGGAGCTCTACGAAAAAGCCAGAAAGGCTACCTATAGAGTTCCCGGGGAAGAGGAGGTCTGGGAGCCCTTCGATATTTTTGAAGAAGAAGATACTGGTGCAATAGAAACACTGATCATAGTATCCAAAGGGTTTCCAGGACGGATATGATGTATATCTGTGCCTTTTTCAAGTACCTGCTCTACCTTTTACGGCACAAATACTACGTCTTTGTAGAGTGTTGTAAAGCAGGGATTCCCTGGAGGGGGTTTACACACGACTTTTCTAAGTTCTTACCTTCGGAGTTCTTTCCCTATATGAAGCACTTCTATATCCGAAAGAACAAAGTGATAGCTGGAGGTTACATAAAGCAGGCAGATACAGTACAAGATCCCGCTTTTGATAAGGCGTGGCAACTACACATAAAGAGAAATCCCCACCACTGGCAGTACTGGGTTACCACAAGTGAGCAAGGGGTTGCTCGCACCCCAAAAGTTTCTCCTATGCCGGACTGTTATTGGAAAGAAATGATAGCGGATTGGAGGGGCGCAGGCAGGGCTCAAGGTTATGGAGACAACACCCTCGAGTGGTATGAGAAACACAAGGATTCAATGTTACTCCATCCAGAAACTAGGGGCAATGTGGAGGCCGAGCTGCTACTCATTAGGAGGTAAGAAATGGTACTAGGTCTGATTCTGTACACGATAGGAATGCTTTGTTTTGTACTGTACCTTGTACTTTGGTTGTACAAGGAGTGGGAATCCGTGATGATAAAAGACACTGTGCTGAAAATAATTGTCATAGGAGCGATTTTATCACTATTATGGCCCATAACAATAATCACAATTTTAGCTAGGAGGTTACTTCTTTGACACTGAATGAATATCACAGATTGGCTTACAGAACAGCTAGAGAAAGAGAATCTGGGGAGAGGGCTCTGCTTGTAGCGGCACTCGGCCTCGCAGGTGAGTCAGGAGAATTTGCAGAACTGGTGAAGAAACATTTGTTCCACGACCACCCCTTCGACAGGGACAAAGCAATTAAAGAGGTAGGCGACGTCTTGTGGTATGTGGCGCAGGCTTGCACAGCTCTAGGCATTCAACTGGAAGAAGTTGCCGAAAAGAACATCAATAAACTGAAGGAACGCTACCCGGAAGGTTTCACTTCTGAAAGGAGTATACATAGAAACGTATGATAAAACGTAAGTGTGATAAATGTGGAAAGTATTCGTACAGCAGTGTTGAGGGCTCCTCCTGGAAGTGTGCTTATTGTGGGGAGATTCTTAGTCCCGATAAGAACTCTATTCCTCTTCCTGGGGCTAAATGTTGTGAAACTAAAGGAGAGGGCAGCGCCTATGAGGACACAACACCTGATCCCTCCCCAAGAAAACCCCATTTCTCTCCCCAAGAAACCCCCGTTTCCCTCCCCAAGAAAACCCCGTTTCCCTCCCAAGGAAGGGGAAACCTACAGTGTCTGTAGATAACCGACAACACAGCTTATCTGCCGGTTTTTTCTGATTGAAGGAGGTTCTTATGGACAAAAAACAGGCATATGAACTCATAGAGAAACAGATAAAGGAAATAGTTTCTGAAGTCGAAAAAGAGCTCCTTGAGAGGTCTAAGCACGTCCTTAGTTCTGGAGGAGTATCGGAAGAGGATCTTGAAAAGTTTCTGGGAGAGCGGGGGGATAGCTATGCTTTAACAAAAGCAATCATAAACTCCTGGTTTAATGATAAAACCTATGAACCCCCCAAACACCTGACAGAGTATGTGGAGATGTTCAAGAAGGTAGATTATGCGTAGAGAGTGTTTTCTTTTATAAGCTGACGGCAGGGTCTCCCTGCCGCTTGTTACTATTGTTCTGGGGATGATAAGGTTTCGACGGGGCTTGGAAATCTATGCAGCACGCCATCGGGCTTCCGGATGTAACAGGGAGCAACCCAGAAATGCCGATCCATTGCCAATGGTAGCTTAGCTGCCACCCGCCCGTGAACTTAGCCTTTTTATAGCGGACAGCGGGTCATAGAAAAGGTCCTTGGGCAGAGGTACTGCCCACACAATGTACTTCCCGTCAAAAGGTCGCCCGCCTAAGGGCTAAGCGTGTAGAAACATAGATGGAAATAGCTTCGGACCCGGGTTCGACTCCCGGCATCTCCACCAGTTTGCAGCAGGCAAGCGTTATTGGCAAGGGTGTCCCAATAGGGCACCCATTTTTTTTAAGAAGGCGATGAGGGTGCGCTATTTGCTAAATAAACTGTCAGATCTATTGTCGTTTCCATACCACTATGGTTACCACGCAACTCGAAAACCCTCACACAAGAAATGAGAGCACAAACTCCGAATCTGGCCTTATTCAACGATGTGCGAGAGTATAATCACCTTATCGATACACACCGTAGAGTTCCATATTGAAAGCCGACAGAAGGAAATTGATTGCCTAAAGGAGGGGAAGAGGATGACTAAGAAAAAACTGATTCAACTGATTCGCGAGGAGAGAAAAAATTGGGACAATGAAGAACTCGAACCGGCCATTGTCGCTGTACTTGATAGAGAAGATGGGTGGACGGCAGCCTATAAAACGATCCCCAAAGCGTGGCTTGATGAAAACAAAGAAGAAATAGAAGGCTACGTTCGGTTTATGGAGACGCTGATTCCTTCGATAGATGGGCAGTTATGCTCTGGCTATTCGAGGAGTTTGGCGAGGAGTACACCACGCTTTAAGAGGAGGGATAAGGTATGACAGAGAGAGAAGCAATAAATTTCCTATTAAAAACGGTACACAGAACCGCATTAGAGAGTATTGACGAGCATTCCAGGCAAAGGGCATATGCAATCCTGGAAGGGTTTGGCCACAGCTACCTCAGAGATGGGGGTAAGGTTTTACACAACCGAATAAAGCAGATGGCAGATGATGGCCTTCTGGTTGTTTATGACTATAGGTATGATAAAGAGACTGTGGGGAAGGAAGATAAAGCAATCTACCGGCTCATTGTCGCAGGACCTTTAGATACTTACGCTTTATGGATTATTACAGATGATGCACAAGACGACTTTCAAGTCTGGTCTATTGACGGGGCGGCCTAAGACGAGGAGTACACCACGCTTTAAGAGGAGAAAAGGGCCGAACTGCACAAGCAAATACAGGAACTGTTCAGCCCTTCCATCTATCCCTACCTCTGGGGATAACACACCAACAACAGCAAGGACCTTGTTTTCTAACAGAACAATGGGCAATTATTAAGGACATTGCCGAAGGTTCTGTTGTTGGGTGCTGCCTACGTTTTTTGTAAAAAGTAACATATTTGATAAAATACTGTGGGAGGTGTAAGTAGTGGAATTATTTTCATTTTCGAAGACTGGAATCGAGGATTTAGACCTTTTCCTGGAAGCTATGATAAAACCCACAAAGTTTCTAGGATGCAAACATTACGGCTGTCCCCTATCACAAATACTTACAGAAAAGGGAAAAGACTTCAAAAAAAGAGAGTGGTTTTATGAGTACACTACATCCCCGACAGATACAATACCTGACCGTATAGACGACGCCCTGGCCCAAACGCTTTTGGTAAAACTTTTGCACATTCGTTACACCTATAGAAATGAGGAGAACATTAGAATTTCTGCAATAGAAGTAGTGGGAGGCCCAGATGTCCCCGTTTATTTCTTTGGAAAATCCGTATCTCAGGGAGAATACCTTTTGTTACGTATGCTGCTGGGCATACACAGACTGGCGGTAGATCCGAATGAGGGAATAGAAAACCTGTACGACGCTTTTAAGGCATACTATACCCAGCAGTGGGTCAGGCTGGCTGACAAGAACGGCTTGGGGCACATAATAAACGGAATACTTAGAAAAAATATGGAGGGATAAGAATGGAACTAATACCGCTAAAAAAGACGGGCATTAATGAAATTGACGAGTTTTTTGAAGCCTTAATGAAGAAAATCCCTTTTAGTGGGTTTTTGAGAGTTTCACAACCTTTTCGTCAGACTCTAATGAACAATGGAACAGACTTTGACGAAGAATCCTGGGAATCTGAGTACACTACACGGGAGGTTATACCCGACAATCTGACTAAACCCGAAGAGATAAAGACGTATGTAGAACAGATAACCTTCGTCGTTTACTACTACGAAGAAGACGGAAGGCCTAAGTCCGCTGTAGAAGTTTTTGGGGAGGATTGCAGCGAAGAAGGAATGTTCTACAACATCTACCTTTTCGATACCCATATATCAAGAAGTAAGTTCTTTCTATTCAAAAGACTATTAGAAATGCAGAGACTTGCGGCAGTTCCCGACAATGAGATAAAGACTCTCTATGACTTGTTTATTGAAATGGAAACTGCGGAATTAGCAAAGAGGAGGATGAAAAACGGCCTTGCTCGCATCATCTTTTCGACCCTAAAGACACCGAAGTACCCACATATGCAACCGATCAACGCTCAGGCCCTTGCAAAGATAAAAGCATTTCTGACCGACACCAGTCCAGCTGGCAATAACATTCCTCTAAACTGTACAGAACGCTCCGGATGGACACTCTTCAGAATACCCAGTTTCCCCAACCCTATGGTTTACGCAGAGGGGGTTTACTGTGGATTTGCGGGGAAGGAAAAACTGTTTGAAATAGAGGGGGAAGAGTTTGTTGAAGTAAAGTCTTTTTACTCCAAGGGAAACCCCGAAGACTTCTACGTAGAAATTAAGGGTCGTATGGGAGGCTGATACGAACTAGAAAAGCTTTTCTATATTCCTTGGGAATATGAACCATAAGAAGGTTAAAAAATGAGAATGAGATTATTAGATGAGTGCTGAGGAAGACTTGGTAAGTTGCTGTATAAGGAAGAAACAGATACTGTAAAACACTTACCCGTTTTTCCGTGACACGATAAAGCGTAGCGGCACTTGTGGAACACCCCCGAACCCTATACCCGCATACTGCAGATTACTCCTGATAATGGGGAGGTAGTTGTGCTTTCCCACAATGAGTTCAAAAAAGGACCTCCCCCAAAGGGAACATATGTCTTGTTTGAGGATAAGGGCGAAACCGGAAACAAGGTTTTCCAACTTTACTCCAATTAACTTCCACTCTTTCCTAGCTAACAAGCGTTCCGGTTCCTGTGTTTTACGCATAAACAAAAAGATCTATAGCCAAACACACAACGGCCGAGTAGCTCTCTGAGATTCGACCGTTTTTTTGTGTAATACTATGCTTTCAATCGCTTCCGTTAATCTTATCACCCAAGGGTTACGTATTTCGTACCGGTACGCTTTAATTATGCGGTTCCTTAGTATAACAGTACGCATTTGGTACCGTACGCAAAACGTACCCTCTTCTCTAAAAACCAAGCAAAATCTTTGGTATAAAGCATTTAATAGCAAACTCAACGGCGGACCCTTTCTCTCCTATGCTAGTCTTTGCGTGAGAATAGCCCAAATGTGGGGCTGTTCAATTCGTGCGAAGGAGCGTGTGTGATGGAAGAGAAGAAGGATCGTCTCAGCATTATGACGAGGTTGAACAACATCGTGCTTTTGTTGAGACAGGCAGCCTCTACAAAAGGGATCTGTTCCGCCTACATCGACAACCACTTTGAGATCAAGTACAGACAGGATTCGGTCAAGGAACACCTGGAGCGGTGGTTGGAGATGGGAAACAAGCCTGCCAACGGAATGAAGGACTACGAGATTTTGGGAACGATATTTGATGAAGTGGATCTCGTTCTTAATATCGAGAAATTGTGTAAGTTTGCGTTCAAAGGTGACTGGTACCTGGTCTATACAGACATTCTTCAGTATTTTATGAGGCTGAAGAACGAAGACGTTGAACTGATAATCAGAGCCTAAGGAGAGAGTAGACAGTGGGGAGACTGAAAGAGACGGATCTTGCCGCTCCTATCACGGAGCACCTGGAGGCCTGTGGTTGGGACGTGTACAAAGAAGTCCCCTGTGGTTCGGGGGTTGCCGATATCCTGGCGGTAAAGGACAACAAAATCTGGGTGGTCGAGCTGAAACGATGTCTATCACTGCAGCTCCTAGACCAGGCAATTGACCGTCACTTTAAGACCCACTACGTCTCCATTGCTGTACCTATGCCGAAGACCTCGAAACCTGCCATAACCAGCATTGCCGTGAATACGGTACTTAACTCATACGGTATCGGGGTCTTTATGGTAAAGACCGGCAGGAGTCAAGTAATAGAGGTTCGTAAGCCAGACCTCTTCAGGGATGTTCGGGATAAGACTATCAAGAAACTCCTTGCGAGTTTGCATCCCAAGATGAAGAAAAACATTGCAGGCTCTACTGCAGGCAACCGCTGGACTCCGTGGAAAGAATGGAGAACCAACGTACAAAGGATAGTGAAAGCAAATCCAGGCATCTCCCCCAAGGAGATGGTAGCTAGGCTGCCGACCCTGGCTCCTTATAGAAAAAGTAAGAACGCTATGGATGCAGCCGTGTACTATGCCCGTAACGGTCTGCTGGGAGATGTTGTGGTACGAAAAGTTAAAGGAAGATTGAAGCTGTATTTGATACATATGCATCTGCTCTGTGGCGGAATTGGTAGACGCTATCGTGGCCGATAGGTTAGAACGTTAAAGGTTCAGCTGGAAGTTTACGTCGTCCAGCTCGGAGCTCGGTGAGTGAACACCGTAAAAAACTCGCTAGAACGTTATACTCCGAACGTTCGTGCAGGTTCAAATCCTGCCAGAGCAGACAGGTCCCTTTTTAGGGGGGCAGAACAGAAGGATGGTAACCCTGTATCTGGGAGACTACAGGTACTGCAAAAGACTCACCTCCCTTGAGCCCGCATTATAGCGACTCCCGGATATCCCGGACCAAGGAGTCCGTGGATCCTATCCTCCTTGTATTTGTGGGGTGGCTCCCCAGGGAAAGATCAGCCAAAGGGCTACTACTTAGGTGGTAGCCCTATTACTTTTCAACGGCAGAGATGTGTCGAAATTAGCTATAACTAACCTGAAGGAGGTGCGACACTTTGGAAAACACTACAATTACACCTGTAAGAAACAACAACCTGGAAGCTATAAAAAGGAAGGAAATGAATAGACGCCTGCTAATTGCACTTCTACTTCCCTTCTTCGCAGCCTATGACAAGGAGAAAAAGGAAAAGAGGCCCCCTTGTGGAAAAACAGACCTGACTTCGATATTTGTACCTGTTATCACAGTAACCAAAGGCAGAAGAGTGTTCTCAAACAACCTGGTAAAAAGAATGGATCGTCAGGAGGCTTTTGAACATCCTAACTACAGCAAGAGGTTTCAACCCTATTGGGGAGAGGAGTGACCTTTTATGATTTACAGAGCTAGTAACGGTTTTATCTTTGACCTCAACAAGTACTCTAAGCTCTACTTTGACCATATAGGGTTTGAAAATTACATTCAAATCTATGGAGAGATCAATGAACACTTATCTCACGTAATCGAAGGGATAAGTTTCCCTTCTCACGAAGGGGACGAATTGAATAACAAACAGGCTGTAAAAGAAGGTTTAAGGTTTACAGCGTGGCTATATGATATGGTCAAAAGCGGAGCGCCTGCTGGCTGCTGGAACGATTTTCAGCACTATTCAGCCAAGCTGCCTCCCCTAGAAGTAGGTAGTGATGTTAGTGATTAGCATACCCGAAGCTGTTAATAAAATAGCCGACAACCTAAAGCCTTGGGGAAGATCCTTTCTATTGGAGCGCCTGCGCAACAACGACTGGACCGGTTACGACAAGAAAATTGCCTATGCCCTACTGAAGGGAAACGAAAAAAGCCTGAACAGAGTGGGGATAGCTTTTGAGGATATTGAAAATCCTCCCTCTACCTGGAGACCAGACAGAAAGAGAGTGGATCTCTATGGTACTGGGCTTTGCATATCATTTGACTATGATGCCGATTTCATAAAAGAGCTTAAAGAAAACCTACTAGGCGCCAGGTGGGTTCCCGGAGAAAAGGTCTGGGCTTTTCCCATTACGGAGCACAACGTCGATTATCTGTTAGAGATATCCCGCTACGATACGGCCCTTACACAAGAAGCCCTTATGATGATAGCAGCAAGGGAAGAAATGCTTGACCTCTGGGTACAGGCAAGCTGTGCGACAGACGCAGATATAAAGCTAAAACCGGGATTTGGTCTCGAATTGCTGCCTTTTCAGAGGGCCGGTGTTAAATATGCAGTTAGCTCAAAATCCTGCATAATAGCTGATCAGATGGGTACTGGTAAGACTATCCAGTCATTAGCAGCGATACATCAGTTACAAGCATTTCCTTTAATAGTTGTGTGCCCAGCATCTCTGAAGATCAACTGGTTAAGAGAAGTAGAAAGAGCCTTGCCCACGAGAACGGTTAGTATTTGGAGCACGACTAAACCTTGTCCGAAAACCAGCGTCGTGGTTATAAACTACGACATTCTTAAGAAGAAGAAAAAGGAATTATTGGCCCTTAACGCTCAGGGAATCATTTTTGACGAGTCCCACTATCTCAAGAACTATAAAGCCCAAAGAACAAAGGCTGCAAAAGAGATAGCGTGGAAGATCCGGCACAAGTTTGCCTTATCCGGTACGCCTATTCTCAGCAGACCAATAGAGCTGGTCTCTCAACTAGCGATAATAGACAGACTGGAGCATATGGGTGGTTTCTGGCCCTACCTTAACAATTACTGTGCAACTTACCTCGACAATCCCTACTTTGACCCGGAAACGGGTGAACAACAGGATGTTGTCTACACAGGTGCTCGAAATCTTGAACAGCTGAACCGACAGCTTAGAGGAACGTGTTTTGTGAGAAGGACAAAGGCCGAGGTTCTTAAGGACCTCCCACCCAAGAGAATCGCCGTGGTTCCACTGGAAGTTACCGAGAATAAGTACAGAAAACTAGAAGATGACTTCCTGTACCAGATAGACGAAATAGAAGGAAACGAAGAGATAACAAGCAACGAGAAATTCTCCCTGTCACTCACCGAGATATCGAAGCTAAAACAAGAGACTTTGAAACTGAAAATGCCTCTTGTCTACGATTGGATAGACTCAGTGCTGGACTCAGACGAAAAGTTACTGGTATTTGTTTGGCATAAGCTGGGAGCCGAACTTCTCAGAGCTAAATATGATGTACCTGTAATCAACGGAGACACCCCTATGGAGAAACGCCAGGAGTATGTGGATCAGTTCCAGACAGATCCCAAGTGCAAGATGCTGGTGATGTCCATAAAAGCCGGAGGGGTGGGGCTAAATCTTACAGCGGCTTCTAACGTAGCTTTCCTGGAACTCGGCTGGACTCCTGCAGATCACGAACAAGCCGAGGATAGGGCTCATAGAATAGGGCAACTGAATCCCGTTAACGTCTGGTACTTGCTGGGAGCAAACACCGTTGACGAAATGGTGTGGAACGTCCTCAAGAACAAACAGAGGATTGTTTCTAAAGCAACCGATGGCGATATGCGTACGGTTGCAAGACAGGTAATTTCGGAAATAAGAAAGAAAAGACAAAAAACTACAGAGGCCATACAGGCCAAGTTATTTTAAGGAGGTAATTCGATGAGAAAAAAAGGATTTTCACTGGTGGAACTACTGATAGTGTTGGCTGTCATAGCAGCCCTGATCGCCACGATTACACCTGTGGCACTGAATGCGGTGAAAAAGGCACACACCACCATCATGGTTCAGTACATCTCGACACTGGCCAAAGCGGTACAAAACGCTGCTCTAATAAACGGTACTGGAAATAAGGAAGGCACTCCTATGATCTTACGTGGAGAAGACCTCTTCCTCGAGAATCCTGAGGATATCAAACACTTGGGTCGGGACGTGGACCCAAAACACTACGGTATCTGGTACTCCATCCAGAAAGGCCTCGTTTATGTTGGAGTATTTTCCAACGACCCTTGTGACCCAAAGATAGCAAAAGAAATGCTATCTACAGCTGAATACGTGGAAGATCCTGAGACCGGCCATCCACTAAAAGATTATTTTATGGATTATCAGGATAACCTGGTGAAGCTGGGTGACTTGGATTCAAGCGAGCTCCCAATGCTCGTGTATCTGTACAAATTTGACGTTTATTGATTGATCTCACCCCCGGGCACCCAACTTAACAGGTACGTTAAGTTAGGTGCTCTCTATTGAGAAAGGAGGACTTCAATGCCCGTAAAGGAAATTCCAAAAGATTGGCTTACCTTGTTTTCCAAGAATGCCTATATCCTTATACCAGTAGAAATGGAAGAATACATACCACCCATCGCTGAGGTAAGTTTTCTACCTGCGGAAAAGATGATGCTCTGGGTTAAGCTGTTTAGCCCCGTAAGTAACTGGACCTGGTATGTGGCAGCATATGATCCTGAAAACAGAGTTGCCTTCGGCTACGTGGAAGGCTTTGAAAACGAATGGGGTGACTTCTCCATCGAGGAGCTTGAAACAACGTCACTTGCTTTTGGACTGAAGATAGAGAGAGACCTCTTGTTTACCCCAAAATTATTCTCCAAACTGAAGGAGGGTTCTCAGTGATTAGGGAACAGACAAAACTATACAAAGCCTTTTGTGAGGCTGCTGACTTAGATCCCGACAGAGCTGTAGAGTTTCTGGAGTCAAAGCACTCGGAACTGGGGGTAAGGTCCATTAACGAGTGGCTAGAAATTGTAAACAAGTACTCAACGGCTTCCGCAATCTTCGGCGATGCTGTTGCGGGAGCACTTTTTCCCCAGATAAAAGGACCCTTTGATATTGAGGAGACCGATACTGTACTAATAAACATTATGCAGGAATACGTCGATCTCATCAAAAAAGAGATTGAGGATGAATCGTGAAGATTAACGGTGTGGAATTACAGTTGATTGAGACCGGATTAACTAGCGTACGAAACAACTGCAGAAAGCGAGCTGCCACAAAACGCCGTAACCAAGACATCTTCAGGACCCGGTATGGTATTACAAACCCTCCAGTCAAATACCCCACGGCTAAAGCCGGGGGCTTGTAAAAGCCCTATTTGACTAGCCTAAGTGTTTTGAGCACTACGTTACCGGCAAATGTATAGGCACCGTAGGATGCGATCCCAAG